>NZ_CALLJH010000013.1:0-87631 GCF_938091255.1 uncultured Chloroflexus sp. | reverse complement strand
ACCGAGCCGGAGCTGGCGCCGTTCTCGCTGGAGGAGTTGGGCCTCTCGCCCGAAGAGATCGCGCAGCTAGAGGCGATGCAGCAGGCTGAGCAGCCGGCGGCTGCGGCGGCCGAGCCGGAGCTGGCGCCGTTCTCGCTGGAGGAGTTGGGGCTGTCGGCCGAAGAGATCGCGCAGCTAGAGGCGATGCAGCAGGCTGAGCAGCCGGCGGCTGCGGCGACCGAGCCGGAGCTGGCGCCGTTCTCGCTGGAGGAGTTGGGCCTCTCGCCCGAAGAGATCGCGCAGCTAGAGGCGATGCAGCAGGCTGAGCAGCCGGCGGCTGCGGCAGCAGAAGAAGACCTGTTTGATTTCAGCGTTGCCGAAGCAGTTCCGGTGGCAAAGGCGGTGCGAACCACCCCGCGCGTGGAAGAGCCACCTCCGCCCCCCAAACCAGAAGACGCGAGCTTTGAGCCTGAGCCGCTTGATGCGCTAGATGATATCTGGCAAGCCCCTCCAGAGCCGGTTGCGCCAGAGCCGGCCCGTGTCGTGTTGCCGCCGCTCTCTGAACGGGCAAAGCCGCAACCGGCATCTCGGGCAACATTTGGTGAGGAACGGCGGAGTGCAGCGCCGACACGCGATGACTTGCGCTTTGCCCGCCGTGAGGCAGCGACCGCCGGACGCGGTCGATCAGCACGCGCGCCATTGCGGCCACGCGCACCGGAAGATTTCATTCCCACCGGTAATGCTAAGCTTGATGACTACCTGCGCCAGTTGAGCGCCAATCCAGCCAATCACGCACTAGCCTTCACGATTGCCCGCCTCTGTGCGCAGACTGGGCAAGCGGAATTGATGGTAGTAGTCTATCGCCGTTTACTCAAGCAAAGCGCGTTGCTTGATCGAATCGCTGAGGAGCTAGAAGACCTGATTAATACCGTTGATGACGTTCCGGTGTTGCGCCAGTTGCACCGATTATTGGGTGATGTCTATTCGCGGCAGGGCCGGTTGGATGAAGCCATTGCCGCCTACAGCGTTACATTTGCTGAGTAAGCAGTATCCGTCTTACTTTAGACGAAAGCAGTCGCAAAGATGGCACCACAAGAAAGGTTTAGCATGCGCCGCATTGTAGAGGATCTGATCCGGGTCGATGGCGTCATCGGCAGCTTACTCGTCGGCAAGGATGGTCTGGTTGTGGCCAGTACCTTACTCGATGAAGAAGACGCTGAAATATTGGGCGCAATGTCGGCGGCTGTCTTCGGTGAGATCGACAAAGCGACCCGGCGGCTCGGCGTGGGTAATCTCGTGGACTCGATTATCGATGCCAAAGATGGTTCGATCTTGTTGTTGGAAGCAAAAGAACTGATCCTTGTCGTCATCACCCAGCGCACGGTGAATCTAGGGTTGGTGAAGATGGAGATGCGCCGCGCTGCCAAGCGGATCAGCGAGGCGGTGCCGATCTGATGGTACGGTGGGCGCCGAGAGGTGATACTCTGTGTCAATCGTATAATCAGGGCATACAGCGATGAAGGGGCGACGCAGCGCGCGTCGCCCCTTGTGATTGCGGGGTTGTTGACCAGTATATGGTATACTGACCGAGGGCAACAAACCTATTTCTTGACGTAATGAGGTATGCATGGAACGCGCACTTCTGATTTTAAAGCCCGATGCGGTGCAACGAGGTCTAATTGGGGCGATTATCAGCCGGTTTGAGCAACGTGGCCTCAAGTTTCAGGGTCTCAAGCTGATGCAGGTTGATGAAGCGTTAGCGCGTCGCCATTATGCTGAACACGAAGGTAAGAGCTTCTTCGATGGTCTCGTTAGCTACATCACTTCCGCGCCAGTTGTGGTAGCCGTCGTGGCTGGCAAGCCGGGCACGGTGGAACTAGTGCGCGCAATGGTTGGGGCGACGAACCCGGCTAAAGCGGCGCCCGGCACTATTCGTGGTGATTTTGGCGTTGATATCGGACGCAACCTGATCCATGCCTCTGACTCGCCGGAGAGCGGTGAGCGCGAAACGGCAATCTTCTTTCAGCCTCATGAACTCATCGGCGAGTGGAATCGCTCGCTTGACGGGTGGATCTACGAGTAACGATAATTGTACAGCTCACGGGTGCCGAGCTCCCGTCAATGCGGTTGGCGCGCTCAGATGATCGCGGCCAACCGCCACCTTATCTATGCTAGTCGTGATGGAAGCGCACGCTACGGCGGAGCAGATCGAAGCGGTCTGTGCCGAAATTCGGGCCATGGGATTTACGCCTCACCCTATGCCCGGCCCAACCCGTACCGCGATTGGTATTACCGGCAATCAAGGGCCGATTGAACAAGCTAGCCGGTTGCAGCGTCTCCCCGGTGTGAGCCAATTGATCCGGGTCACTGCGCCGTACAAGCGGGTGAGCCGCGAATTCAAAGAACTCGAGACGATCGTTGAGGTTGGCGGTGTCCCGATTGGCGGGAAAGGGATCGCGGTTATCGCCGGCCCATGCACGGTCGAGAGCCGCGAACAGACCTTCAATGTGGCGCAGGCCGTTCGCGCCGCCGGAGCAGTGATCTTACGCGGTGGTGCGTACAAACCGCGTACATCGCCGTATTCGTTTCACGGCTTGGGTGAAGCCGGCTTGCAGATACTGGCTGAGGCGCGCGCCTTGACCGGCCTGCCGGTCGTGACCGAAGTCATGGACACCGAGACGTTGCCGCTCGTGCTCGAATACGCCGATATGTTGCAGATCGGCGCGCGTAACATGCAGAACTACTCGCTGTTGCGGGCCGTGGGGCGCACGCAACGACCGGTGCTGCTCAAGCGCGGTTTTGCCGCTACGGTGAAAGATTTGCTGCTAGCGGCGGAGTACATTCTGGCCGAAGGCAATCCTCATGTCGTGTTGTGTGAGCGTGGGATTCGCACGTTTGATGACAGCCTGCGCTTCACGCTTGATCTGGGTGCGGTGCCGCTGATTAAACAGCTCTCGCACTTACCGGTAATTGTCGATCCGTCGCATGCCAGTGGCCGGGCCGACTTAGTCATTCCAATGGCACGGGCCGCGTTGGCCGCCGGCGCCGACGGCTTGATCGTCGAAGTACATGACAATCCGGCCTATGCGGTGTGCGATGGCACGCAATCATTGGTGCCGGACAGTTTTGCCGACATGATGCGCCAAATAGCGCGCATTGCCGCGGCGGTTGAACGCCCGCTGGTTAGCAGCGTGTACCGCTGACTTCGAGCGGAGGTAAACGGTGGAGACACGGCGCTGGCGCGATCTCGATTGGTCTATCGTCGGTAGTGTGGCGGTCTTGCTTGTCATCGGTGGGATGGCCTTGCACAGCGCCACCCTCAATGCGGTCGCAGGCAATGGCTTGCCGCTACGACCGGTTTTTGATCGCCAACTTGTCTACATCATCATCGGGCTGGTGGTAATGGTCATCATGATGTTATTCGATTATCGCCTGCTCTCCAGTTTGGCGCGCCCACTCTACATCGGGATGGTGCTCTTGCTCGCAGCGGTGTTAGTCATTGGCCGGGTGAGTGAGGGGGCGCGCAGTTGGATTGCGATCGGCGAGCGCACCTTCCAGCCTTCTGAATTGAGCAAATTGGTATTGATAGTGGCGCTAGCGGCGTATTGGCAACGCTATGCCGATCGCGGCGGGAGCTGGCTTGTCCAATTGGGCAGCTTGTTGATTGCCGCAGTACCGATGGCGTTGGTCTTTGTCCAGCCTGACCTTGGCACGGCATTGGTCATGGCAAGCATCTGCTTGGTGATGGCGTGGGGGGCCGGGATGCGTCCTAGCCAACTAGTGTTCTTATTCATTATGGCTGTGCCGCTTGGTTGGGTAGCGTGGCACTACGTGCTCGACACCTACCAGCAAGTGCGCCTCAGCACCTTTTATTACCTGTTGATCAACCCGGCAGCAGTTGATTTCAACGCGGCATATAACGTCATTCAATCACTCAATGCGATTAGCTCCGGCGGTCTTACTGGCGCCGGTTTGACCCGCGGCCTGTTCAGTCAAGGCAATTATGTGCCGGTGCAGCATACCGACTTCATCTTTGCTGTGGTGGGCGAAGAATTGGGTTTCATTGGCGGGCTCGTCTTGATCAGCTTCTTAGCCATCTTGCTCTGGCAGACGTTAACGGTTGCTGGCAAGGCGCGCGATCAGTTTGGCCGGATGATTGCGCTTGGCATTTTTGGCATGCTCTTCAGCCATACCGTGATCAATCTTGGTATGAACATGAGTTTGTTGCCGGTTACTGGTTTGCCGCTGCCATTTGTGTCGGCTGGCGGCAGCTTTATGGTAATGACGCTTGCCGGGATTGGTCTGCTGCAAAGCGTGCAGTTGCGTCACCGGCAAATCGCCTTCTAAGCGATCACGCCAAGAACGCCTCGACTTCAGCCAACGTCGGTAAGGCGCTCCGCCCGCCAAGGCCGCGGGTTTTGAGCGCAGCGGCGGCGCTGGCGAAGCGCAACGCTGCCGGCAGGGGATCACCGCGAAGCAGGGCAAAGAGCAGTGCGCCGTGAAAGACATCGCCGCAGCCGGTCGTGTCGACCGGTTGAGTGGGGAAGGCGGGGGTATAGATCATATCACCGCCATTGCAGGCCCAGCTCCCCGCTTCGCCGGCAGTGACGACAATCAGCCGCCGGTAACGGTCGTGCAAGGCCTGTGTCGCGGCGGCCAGATCAGAAAGGCCGGTCATGGCGCGGGCAAAATTGGCCGACACAACGATATCATCGCAGAGCGGCAGCAAGTCTATTACTGCCGGTTTCACCCGTTCGGCGTCGATCATAATGCGCCCGCCGGCAGCGCGCACCTGTTGGGCGGCGGATAATGCTGCCGGCAAGTGGCTGTCAATCAGCAAAGCACGGGTTTGGGAGGCTAGTTCCGGAGGAAAGACGAGGTCGGCAAAGACGGCTGATTCGTTGTACCACCAGACCGTGCGGCGGTCACTGCCCGGCTCGGCCAGTACGAACGACACGTGTGATGAACCGGGACGAGTAGCGACGAAGGCAGTATTAATGCCGAAATGAGCGAGTTCGGTGCGAATCGCCTCGCCGTAGTGATCGTTGCCAACGGCGCTCACCAGCGCCACGTTGGCTCCTAGCCGGGCCAGCGTAGCCAGTGCTGTCGCCACTGGCCCGCCACCCATCTCGGTGCGCCCGGCGAGGGGTTGTTTCTGGCCTAAGACCGGTGGCGTGGCCGCTACGCCAATCATATCCCAACTGGCGATCCCGACCCCAATCACATCAAATTGCGTCATACCAACTCCTAAAGCAGTGTTGCCTATCATTGCCATTCAGCGAATCATTTGCTTGCCTGTGCTACAATAGCAAGGTGAATGATGCCGGATCAGTGCGCCAGCCGTCAAGAGGAGCGTTGTCGTGGAAGACCTGATTGCGCAGGTGCGCGCGCAGATGGAAGCGTTGGTTGGGTTGCCGACCGGGATGCAATTGCCGAACCCGCCGTCACCGCCTGCTTCAGATACGCCGATTGCCAGCTACATTGATCACACCCTGTTGAAACCCGAAGCGACGTCTGATCAGATTGATCGATTATGCAACGAAGCCGAACGTTATCGCTTCGCCAGCGTTTGCGTCAATCCGCGCTACGTCGAGCGATGTGCGCGCGCATTGGCCGGGTCGTCGGTGCGGGTCTGTACGGTTATCGGCTTTCCCCTCGGCGCAACTACAACGAAAGTTAAAGTGTTTGAGACGGTGCAGGCCATTGGGCATGGTGCGCGCGAAGTCGATATGGTACTGGCGGTGGGTGCGCTGCGTGGGCGCGAATACCATGCCGTTGCTGACGATATTCGGGCTGTGACCGATACCGCTCATGCCAGTGGGGTGCTGGTGAAAGTCATCCTTGAAACCGGCTTGCTCACCGATGTGGAAAAGGTGATGGCGTGCTTACTGGCAGTGCGGGCCGGCGCCGATTTCGTCAAGACCAGCACCGGTTTCGGGCCGGGAGGCGCGACGGTGGCTGATATTGCCATGATGCGCGCAGCGGTTGGGCCGGCAATCGGGGTCAAGGCATCGGGCGGCGTGCGATCGTTGGCGGCGGCGCAGGCGCTGATTGCCGCCGGCGCAACCCGTATCGGCACTTCGGCTGGGGTGTCGATTGTGCAAGAGGCAGAGGGTGCCATGCCGGAACGGCAGAGTGGCGAGGCGTATTGAGTGAGGGAATAGGGAAACGAGCCGGCATCGTTGGCAAAATCAGGTCTCGGAAAGAGGGTCATAGATACGCAAAAGCACAAGGAGGCGCGAGTGAGCATCTTAATCGATGCCAATACCCGATTGCTAGTGCAGGGCATTACCGGTAAAGAAGGTGAATTTCACACCCGCCAGATGCTAGAGTATGGTACGAACGTCGTGGCTGGCGTGGTACCGGGGCGGGGCGGCCAGACGGCGATCGATGGGCAGGTGCCGGTATTCAATACCGTATCAGAGGCAGTGGCGGCGACGGGCGCGAATACCGCGGTGATTTATGTGCCGGCGCCGTTTGCGCCCGATGCTATCCGTGAGTCGGCGGCTGCCGGCATTCCTTTGATCGTGTGCATTACCGAAGGCATCCCAGCGCTTGATATGGTCAGCACCTATGCCTTTGTGCAAGAGTGTGGCGTGCGGCTGATCGGGCCAAATTGCCCCGGCCTGCTGACGCCGGGAGCGGCCAAAGTCGGCATCATTCCCGGCAATATCGCGACTCCCGGCCCGGTGGGGATTGTGAGTAAGTCAGGCACGTTGACCTACGAAGCGGTTGATGCCCTTACCCGGATTGGCATCGGCCAGAGCACGATCGTCGGGATTGGCGGCGATCCGATTATCGGCACCAACTTCATTGATGTGCTCGCAATGTTTGAGGCTGATCCGCAGACGGAAGCGATAGTGTTGATTGGTGAGATCGGCGGCACTGCCGAGCAAGAGGCGGCGGCGTACATCAAAGCGCATGTGACCAAGCCGGTCGTCGGCTTCATTGCTGGTCAGACGGCGCCTCCCGGCAAGCGTATGGGGCACGCTGGCGCGATCATTAGTGGCGGCGAAGGCACGGCGCAAGAGAAGATCACTGCGCTAGAGAGCGTAGGAGTACGGGTGGCCCGGATGCCAACTGACATTGCCGGACTGGTGAAAGAGGCGTTGGCCGCCCGGGCGGCGTTGTGATGGAGTACGGTAAGGGCGGGTGGGAAACCCGCCTTTACCGAGTCAGAGGGGCAAGTTGGCAACCTGCCCCTAATCTATGACCGTGATTGATTCAACGGGATCCGCAACTCAACCGTCGTCCCCTGCCCAATCTCGCTGCGGATGCGCAGATCGGCCCCGATCAGCCGTGCCCGCTCCTTCATATTGAGCAAGCCAAGACTGCCACGGTTGGCATAACCGCTCTCAACGGCAGCGACATTAAATCCACGACCGCGATCACGTACACTCGCGACAAAATGATCTTCCTCGACATAGAGGTAAATGGTGATCAGATCACTCTGGGCGTGCTTGCGGGCATTATTGATCGCCTCTTGAATGATGATAAAGGCAGCAGCTTCAATTTCGGGTGGGAGCCGCGGCACTTGCGACGGCGCTTCGAGGCGCAGTTTGGTGTCGTTGCCAGAGGGATCGCGCCAGCGATCAACATATTGTTGCAGCGTGACCAGCAGACCCTGCGTCTCAAGGCCAAGCGGTCGCAACTCGAACAGCAGCGTGCGGATATCGTGCGTCGTCTTCTGCACAAGTTCAGCCAATGTATCGAGTTCGGTGGGCACCCGTTCGGGCATCGCCTTAAACAGGCGTTTGATAAACTCGATATTCATCGCGATCGCAGCCACACTCTGCGTTGGGCCATCGTGCAGATCGCGGGCAATGGCTGAGCGCACCTCGGCCTCTTTCTGCAACAGCCGGTCGCGCTCTTCCTTTAGGCGCTGATAGAGGCGGGCGTTCTCGATCGCGATGGCCGCCTGTGCTGCCAGCGTCGTCAGCAATTGCATATCTTGCTCGGTGAAGGGCTGGCCATTCGCCTTATTGAGCAACTGCATCGCGCCGATAACCCGATCCTTCACCCGCATCGGCACACAGACGATCGAACGGGTGATAAAATCGGCTTCGCGGCTGATCGCATCGTACCAACGCGGATCGTGTTCGACATCGTTAACGATCTGGCCCACGCCGTGCGAGACCACCCAGCCGGCAATGCCACGGTCAGCAGGCATCCGGTACTGGCGCTGCTCGCCGGGAATTTCTAACACCAGCTCGTGGGTGTCTTCGTCAAGGATAAAGATCGAACAGCGTTCGGCGCCAACCACCTTCGGTGCGCGCAGCTTAATATCGTTAAGCAGGCTTGTAAGGTCGAGATTGACTGCCAGCGACTGACCGATTTCGTAGAGCAAATGGAGTTCGCGCAGATCGCGCTCGGCGCGGCGCAGCATCGCGAGCTTATCGGCTTCACCGCCAATGGCGCGCACCAAGAGCACCAGCAGCTCTTCATCAAGCGGCGGTGTGCTGCTCGATTGCTGGTTGGAACGGCTTACGACCAGATGGAGCAGGCCAACCCCTTGCCCCCCGCTCTGCAACGGCAGCTCGATCAGATCGCGGCTGTCGTCGATCGAATACGAGCCGACAATCGGTTCGCCGCTATCATCGCGGCGGGCAAAGCCATCGCGGGCTTGCTCGATCAGCGAGAGCGTCTCGGCGTCGAGCTGACCCCAAGTGACTTTAGTGGTTTCGCCGTAGGGAGAGATGTAGAGCAGCGCACCGGCTTGGGCCGGCCAAAACGCGATTAGACGCTCAAGCGACGCCTGTAAGAGATCGGCCACTTCGTGGTGGCCGCCGGCAATAAGCAATTGGCTAAGCGTTTCCAGTTGGCGCTGATTAATCGCGAGCGGCGGCATACGATCACCTCGATCTGTGGCAACAGGCGTTAAATGCAACAGGGTAAGAACATTTATCATTGTATATTGCCTGTACTGTAATGGATCGATGATAGAGCTGTCAATGGAACAACGGTTATGGAACGGTTCAAAATTTGCCATCGCAGTGAACTACCGCCCGGACGGATGCGCTATGTCGAGATTGATGGTTTGCCGATTGGGCTGGCGAATGTTGCCGGCACTATCTACGCTTTCAGTGATAGCTGCCGGCATGAGGGCGGGCCACTCTCGGCAGGGGTTTTGATCGAATACACCGTCACGTGTCCGTGGCATGGCTGGACCTACGATGTGCGTACTGGCAAGAGCATCGTGCCACCGGTAGGCTTGCGGATCGCCACCTATCCGGTCGAGGTGATTGACGACGAGGTCTTCGTCATCATCGATTGGCCGGAGGTGTAAACAACCGTTACCATGCTGATATTGTAATCGATTTTTAATCATGATCAAGTACTTTAAAGGTAGTACTAATATGTATAGTAATTAAAGTGAATTTACTGATTTTGATAATAAAAAATCTATCTCTAGAGAGATGATTCATTGGTGTTTCATTCCATAAGCTGGTGTTTAGTTTAGATGTATACCTATCAGTTGTTATTGTGGCATCATACTTTTTGGTAAAAAATAGAGTGCTGGCCTAGGCAATTACAGGAGAGTACCATATCCTATTTACCACTCGTTCATTCGCTGCCTCTTTCACCCCTCACCCATCTCCCCTCCACAGGGAGAGAGATGCTCGACGGTATACGTACCTGCCTAAAGAAGGGGGAAGCCTCTGATGCGGAGGCTGTGTGCCCGTGTATTTGGTAAGAGAAGGCGTGGTTTCCCCCGCTCTTCTACGTGAAGAGGGCTAGGGTGAAGGGCAGCTCGCCACTGAGGGGTGGGGCAAGGCGAATCTGCTCCTACCCATGCTGTATGTTGGCAGAGGAGCGATCAGTGGTGATGTACGCATAATCGCTGCAGGGTGGGGCCACTCGCAATGGCCATTGTGTAGGTGCGAGCGGGGTGTCCGTGATGCTGTTTCTCATTCTCACTGCCAACGGTAGGGAGCCTTACTCTTCTCGTACACGCGAAAGACTCGCTGCCGTGAGGTAGGAGGCCGTGGTGTGCAACCGGCGTGCAACCGGCATCGTCATATACGCGGGTCATGCTTTTGGGTGTAAGGAGGAGATATGGACACGCAAACCCAACGTCTGTTGCGAACGCGCACGGGCCGGATGGTGGCCGGCGTGGCTGGCGGATTAGCCAACTATTTCGGGATCGATCCGATCTTTGCGCGGATTGGCTTCGTGGTCTTGAGCTTTGTCAACGGAATCGGCGTGGTGCTCTACGTCGTGTTATGGCTGTTGATGCCGAACGAAGATGCCGCGCCAACCGACAACAACCTCGATGTGGCGATCGGCGAGATGCGGGCCATTGTCGAGCGGATCATCAGCGATATTCAGGATATATTTCGCCGGTAACTTGGACAGACGCACGGCGGTAGAGACGCACAGCTGTGCGTCTTTACGATAATCCCCGCACGGCCACTGGCCCAAACCCCAAATAATCGCAGGCGGTCAATTGATAATACACCCCATCAACCCGCCCCTGCACCGCGTTATCCCAGTCGTACCGGCGGTGGAGATGGCCGTAGATGCAGGCCGTGGCATCGCTGGCGGCGATCATACGGGCAAATTCGGTCGGCTGGCGATTGACGAACGGTGGAAAGTGGATCATCACAATCAACGGCTTGCCGGCTGCTAAGGCGCGACCCGCTTTCAGCGCCCGCTCTAGCAGCCCTAACTCGCGCTGGTAAATCGGCAAATCCTTCTCAGCAAAGCCGGGAGTTTCCGGCGTAATCCAACCGCGGGTGCCGCAGACCACCGCCTCGCCGATATCGAGTGCATCGGCGCCGATCAGGCGTAAGCTAGGCGGCAAATGGCGGCGGATCGAATTGACGCTGCGCGGGCACCAGTAGTCGTGGTTGCCGCGTATCAATACCTTTGTGCCGGGCAAGGCATCGATCCACTGCAAATCGAGCAGTGCGTCTTGCAATTTCATCGCCCACGAAATATCGCCGGCGATTAAAACCCAATCGTCGGGCGCTACCCGGTCGCGCCATGCCTGCGCAATCCGTTCGGGATGATCTTTCCACCCGGGACCAAAGATGTCCATCGGTTTGGGACGAGCGAACGAAAGATGGAGGTCAGAAATTGTCCAGATCATAGCGCTTGATGATAACAGGCATGGCGATGCAGTGCAACTCATCGGGTACTGAGGGGGTAGAGTCGCCCAAAAGTAGAATGATTCGCTTACGTTGTGAGAAGAGTGAGCCGGTGCTCACGCTTTTGGCTCGGTCAGTGTTTTAAACGAGATGGTATTTCGGTTCAAATCCAACGTAATTTGTTCCGAACTCTGTACCAGATCGGCAGCGACAATCCTCCCATCAGCGTTGGCGAGCATATATTCGATGGTACAGCCACCTATGAACAGCAGTCGCCCTGATGAGAAGAGCTGTTTGCGGGTAATCATGTCACTGCCCACCGCTATCACGCGGGCCGTAAGTTGATGCGTAGAGTGCTCGGCGCGCGACAGGTATTCGCTCAAGAGCGCACGGGCTAGCACCGATTCGGTCTTGCCGTTCGTTTGCACC
The DNA here is from genome assembly GCF_938091255.1 of uncultured Chloroflexus sp. Lineage (NCBI taxonomy): Bacteria > Bacillati > Chloroflexota > Chloroflexia > Chloroflexales > Chloroflexaceae > Chloroflexus > uncultured Chloroflexus sp. Next base: position 76,133 of record NZ_CALLJH010000013.1, on the reverse strand, counting down.
TGATCAGAAGAGTTAGCTTGCTTGATACTTGGCGGTGCAGGAAGAAAGGCTTTGCGCAGCTCGTCCTCGAGATTCTTGAGAATGTCCGGTAGATTGGGTTCGGACGCGATGGTATTCAGCTTCCTAATAAGGTTATTGATGAGCGTGAGCAGGGAGGGTTCGTTATCATCGGTTGAAATGGGTGGAAATGGTAAGACCTGCCGCTGGCTTTTGACCAAAAAGTGGGCTATTGCAGTGTAGAGTGTGTTGCTGTCGATCGTGGTAGTAACTGGGTAGAGCGTGTAATCGCTGCGGAAGAGGGCCAACAGATTGGCGAGACTGCTGGTGACGCCGCTAAGTGCATTGATAATTTCTTTAGTATTCTCTAAGGCTTTATTGATCGGATCAACACTAAAGCTCATTTCTGGCACGACGGGTTGTCGCGAAGTCCCTAATACCAACGGTTCTACAAGTTCTACCTGTCGGCTTGGTTCAGGTAATCGTTTTTCTTGGGCTTCAAGCTGCTTGCGGATATACTTCAATAACAGCCTATCACGTCCATCAACGATTCGATCAACCAAAATGACTGCTGAGGATTCTGGCAAAACCCCACCAATCTGTTCAATTACTCTTTCAGCGCAGCGTCGCAGTGCGCGGTAGGCGGCGAGATGGGCAATGTGGCTAAGGTGTTCCCTTTTCGTGGTATCTAGCGTGATCGTGCCTTCTGGTGGAGTCGGTGTTGCTTGTTCACTCATCTTTGGCTCCTATACAGTAGATCGTAGCTCTATTGTAGTGCGCATTAGGCAATTGTTGAAGTTGTCTTGCAGATTGCTGCATTGAAGGAATAACGACACAATTATCGTGTAGCAGCATATGACACACCGCTCGCAGGGTATGGCAAGTACTATGGAACGTTGGCAAGATCGCTCGCGGTCTTCGCCAAGCAGTGATCAATCAGGGTGCTTGTCGTCATTTGCGCGCAATGATCAGAGTATGCGCTCGCCCAATTATCAACGGAGCTGTCTGTTCAGCATCGTCAAAGGGTATGCGTCTACAAACGATACACGTTCGCCTGTTCTTCTACAATGTCTCATCCAAACCCTTGCCGATCCTGTGATTGCCGACAGCAAGCACGTTTTACCTCATGCGAAGAGATTATCAGCCCGCTATAAGCCGCGGTTCAGCCCGATTGGCGGTATAATGGCCGTCGGCGTTGCAGCAGGCCGATAGGGATGTGATGACAATCAGGGATCGTTCAACGATAGCCAGTGATCTACGCACTGCCGAAGCCGGACACACCGTCCGGTCGGTGGTGCGCACGTTGCTCTTGATGCTGGCGTTGGCGCTGCTGGCCGGGGCAATGGCCTATCAAGCGCCGCCACAGGGCCGCGTAGCAATCGGCTGGCCCGGTGATCGGCTTTTCTTTGGGGTGAGTCCGGGATTAGGTGCTGAACCGGTGCAGCGCGGGGAGTTGTTTGCCGATGAATTGACCCCCGATTCGCCGACCGGTCGCTCGCGTTGGACGCGAGAGCGAGCGGTGTTAATCTTGCCCAACGTAGGTGCCGGATCGCCGCTACAGGTGATGCTGGTAGCGCAAGGTTGGCCGGCAGCGGTTGGCACGCAACCGGTGGTGACGGTTGCGATCGACAATTCGGTCGTGGGCGAGTTCTCTCCCACCAGCGCGTGGGCCGAATATACCTTTACTGTGCCGGGGATTGCCCACCAGCATGGCGATTTGACAATCACGTTGCAAACCTCGGCGACGCTCGCCGATAGCCGCGATCCACGCCAAAAGGGGGTACGGTTAGCCGAAGTGCGGATCGAGCCGGCGAGCGAACCGGCACCGCTCTTGCCGCCGGCATGGCCGGCTGTAGCGTTGCTCGGTTGGAATGCAGTACTGCTGTACGGAGTATTGGCGCGGTTGCGGTTAAGTCCGGCGCTAGTGTATGGTGGTACGGCAGTGGGTATTGGCGCGGTGGCGATTGGTTTGGCGCTAGCCCGGATTTGGATGGCGGCGATCTTGAGTGTAGCTATGTCCGGCTTGCTGGTGTTGCTGGTGATCGCCTATCGCCAACCGTTGCTGGCGCTGATCCAGATGCTGGTGCGGCGCTACAGTCAAGGCCGCGCGCTCAGTTATGGGTTGATCGCGGTAGCGTTGCTCTGTTTTGGCTATGTGCTGCTGCATATCATTCATTGGGCGGCAGCGGCTGGAGTGCGGCTGTTTTGGCAGACCTTCCCCGATTCGCTCTTGCTGGCTCTGTTAGGAACGGCGTTAGTGGCGTTGGGGTTGAACTATGGCCGGGCGGGGTTGCCGCGCCTGAGCGATGCGATTGTTGATTGGTTTGCGGCACGGCGCGGTGCGTGGATCGTGTTAGGGACGTTTGCGTTGATCTGGCTGAGTTTTGAAGCGTTCGTCGCCGCGACGTTGCCCTACGTTGGCCACGCCGATTATAGCGATAACGCGATTGTCGCGCGCAATCTCGCCCGTGGGCGGGGTTGGGTAGTTGATTACATCAGTCAGTTTTACTATCGCTACGAGAGCCTCACTCGCCCACAAGAGACGTGGCCGCTGTTGCAGCCAGTCTGGATCGCGCCTTTTTTTGTACTGTTTGGCCCGACGGCGTGGGCAGCGAAGATACCCAATTTTATCTTCGATATCATCTTATTAGGACTCATTTACGCAGTTGGGAGCTGGCTCTGGGATCGACGGGTTGGGGTAACGGCGGCTATCCTCGTGCTAACCAACTATCTCTTCTTCCGGCTGTCGATCTACGTCACCAACGATCTCGGTTTTGTCGTGTTTAATATGGCCGCGATCACGGCCTTACTGCGCAGCCAGACCGAACCAGCGCGGCGGTGGCGCTGGCTGCTAATCTCGGCCGTCTGTACCGGGTTGATGATGCTGCAAAAACCGAGTGGGGCGATGTTCGCGCTTGGCATGGGCCTCTGGCAACTGTCGCTGATAGCCCACGAGCTGCGCGCGGCACTCGATTGGCGGCAACGCTGGCAACGGCTGCGAGCTGGGCTAGTGCCGGTTGTAGTCTGGTCGGCGGTGGCGCTACTCATCCTTTCGCCGTACCTCGCGCGCAACATGATCCTATTCGGCAAACCGGTCTATAGTACCGAAAGCTACGATGCGTGGGTGCTGGATTATCGCGGCGTCAGCGGCGATGCGTGGTCAGAAATCTACCGTGTCTTTGCGCCAGAGTGGGGCGGGCCGGGTTTGCCCGACCGCAGTTGGATCATGCGTTGGGGGTTTGACGCGACCCTAACCAAGTTCGAGACACAGGTGCGTGAGTTGCGCGCCTACCTGATGCCGGCGTGGCCGGGAGTACCGGAACTATTTGCAGCGCTGTTTAGCCACGACGCGCGCAAAAATATTCTCACCCCGCTGGGGGCGTGGCTGGCGCTGGCTGGCGTCTTGGCTGCGGCAGCGTACCGGCGGCGCTGGTTGAGTCTCATGGTTTTTGCCTACACGCCGTACATTATCTTCATGCTCACTTATTGGCGCACGAACGAAGAACGCTATTGGGTGATGATCATTCCTTGGTTAGCGCTGCTCGCAGCGTGGATGATTTGGGCCGGTTATGATAAGCTAGCCGCGATTGGCGACCGGCGCTGGGCGCCGTTGGGATTGGTGTTGGCAGTGGCAGCGATCGTAACGATTGTGGCCGGCTCGCAAGCTGACATTGAAGATAAAGTGCGCAACGAGCCGCGTATTTGGCAGCAGGATTTGGCGGCTTACGAGTGGCTGCGAGCCAATACGCCGCTAGATGCGGTGATCATGACGCGCTTGCCGTGGCAGGTAAACTGGCATACTGAACGGCCAGCCGTGATGATCCCGAATACCGATAATCGTGAGCTATTGCTAGAGATTGCCCGCTATTACGGGGCAACCTATCTCGTGTTAGAAAATCAGATGCGGGTGAAAGGCGATGTGGGCAGATTGTTGGCGCCGTTGATGGATCACACAAACCAACCCGGGATGGTGATTGACGGCTTTGAGTTGGTATACGCTAGCCCCACACCAGATTTTCGCGCTTTTATCTATCGTATTCCCGATTCGTGATGGAATACCCGCCACCATGCGTATCTTAATGTTAGCCTCTTCATTGCCGAAATACCCTCGCGAGACGACTGCGCCGTTTATTGAAGAGATCGCGGCGGGGATCGCTGCGCGTGGCCATCACGTGACGCTGGTCGCGCCGTGGCACCCTGATCTGCGCCGCGCTTCTCACGAGCGTGGGATCGAACTACGGTTTTTTCGTTATGCGCCCCACCCGGCGTTGAACATTTGGGGCTATGCCCAGTCGTTGCAGAGCGATACGCAGGTGCGTGAGCGGGCATGGCTGGCAGCGCCGTTTGCGTTGCCGGCATCGTGGCTGGCGTTGCAGCGCGAATTGCGGCTGGCGCGCGCCGCTGGTCGTCCGTTCGATCTGGTGCAGGCGCACTGGGTCTTGCCCAATGGCCCACCGGCGGCGTTGGCAGCGTTCACGGCGCGGCTGCCGCTGGTGGTCAGCTTGCACGGTAGTGATATTTATCTGGCCGAGACGCAGCGATTAATGGGAACGTTAGCCGGCTTTGTATTCCGGCGCGCGGCGGCAGTAACGGCGTGCAGTGCCGATCTGAGCATGCGGGGCGTGCGCTTGGGGGCCAATCCGGCCCGCACCTTCGTCATTCCCTACGGGGTTAATCCGACCCAGTTTCGGCCCGATCCGGCGGCTGCGCAACAGTTTCGGGCTGTGTGGGGCATTCCCGCCGATGCGCCGCTAGTGTTGGGGTTGGGGCGATTGGTTGCGAAGAAGGGGTTTAGCGTCTTGCTCGATGCGTGGCCGGCAGTGTTGCGCATGCATCCCACGGCGCGGTTAGTGATTGTCGGCTACGGCGATTTGCGACCGGCGCTGGAAGCACAGGCAGCACGGTTAGGCATTGCGCCGATGGTGTTGTTCACCGGCCAGCTTGACCGTGAACGCACGGCGATGGCAATGGCGGCGGCTGATGTCTTTGCGTTGCCAATCGTGCGCGATGGCGTTGATGGATTGCCCAATGTCTTGCTAGAAGCGATGGGGGCAGCGCGTCCGATTGTAGCGGCGCGGGTGGCGGGCGTGCCCGACGTGATTGACGACGGCGTGCATGGGTTGATAGTGCCGGAGCGTGATGCCGGGGCGCTAGCGGCGGCGATTGGCCGCTTGATCGCCGACCGGGCGCTGGCTGCGCGGTTGGGGGAAGCGGCTCGTCAGCGGATCGTCACCGAATTGACGTGGGAGCAGACCGCGGCGCGTTACGAAGCTGCTTTTGCCGCCGCGCTGCGCGGTGAGGGGTGGCGATGAACCGTCGTTGGGTTGCGTTCTGGGTGGTGATTGGTCTCGCTGCGCTGGGTCTCCGCCTCTACCGGCTCGATGCGCAGAGCCTCTGGCTCGATGAGGGCAACAGTTGGGCAATAGCGATGCAGCCGTGGTCGGTGCTCATCCGCGATCTCGTGCTGCCAAATGCCGCGTATCCACTCTATCATCTGGTGCTCAAGGCGTGGATCGGGCTGGCCGGTGCGAGCGAGTGGGCGTTGCGCTGGCCCTCGGCGCTGGCCGGTGCGCTCAGTGTGCCGTTGCTGGCGCTGGCAGCGCAGGCGGCTGCGCCTGATGAGCAACGCCGAACGATCGTTACGGCAGCGGCGGCACTGATCGGCTTGTTGTCGCCTTTTGCCCTCTGGTATGCGCAAGAGGCAAAAGTTTACGCCTTGGTGTTGCTCGTCAGCGCCGCGCTGCTTTGGCTGGCGTTGCGCGCCGCGCAGCGCGATCAACCGGCAGATTGGGGGTGGCTGATTGGACTAGCGATTGTTGCCTTCTTCATCCACCGGCTAACAGCGTTACTGGCGCTGAGCGCGGCACTAATTTGGCTGTTTAGCCGTCCGCGCCGCTACATATGGCCAATTGCGGCTGGCTTGCTGCTGGTTGGCGTGGGCATGATTGCAGCCATGGCTGCCGGTATCGGCAGCGACCGTGCCGCTAGTGGCGCGTCGATTGCGGCAGATCCGCTACGGGCACTGTGGTTGACCTTTACCCGCTTCAGTCTCGATCGCTGGCCGGGTGATCTGCCGTGGTGGTGGTTAGGGCCGTGGCTCTTGCTATTAGGGTTGGGAATGAACACCTTGCGCGCCGCGCCGCGCCCGACGGTGTTGGTGATCGGGATGATGGGCGGCGTGCCGCTGGCGCTCTTTGGGCTACAACTGTTTTTTACTCGCCTCTACGAAGCGCGTTACCTGATGATCATCTTTCCGGTGTGGGTGGTAGTGGTGGCGATGGGGACAGCGCCGCGCAACACTGGGCCGGGTGTTGGTGTATGGCGCGAGTTGGGCGCTCTTGCCCTCGCTGGCGCGCTGATCACCAGCGGTTTGTCGCTCTTCCAACCGCGCTTCGGTCTGTTTTCCGGCGATCCGGTCAAAGAACAGTACCGCGAAGCGATCGCCGAACTGGCCCGGCGCGTGCATCCTGATGATGCAGTGGTCATCCATCCCGGCTACCTTCGTCCGCTCTACGATTACTACATGGCGCGGTCGAACACCGATCCGGCGCCGCCACCGATCACCTTTGCCAACTTCTGGACTGGTGAAAACAACTACAGCCAGCGTGAGTGGGATGCCGAGCGGCGGGTATCGTTAGCCGGCTACACGCGCAGCTTTCTCTTGATCGCGCCTGACCACGCGCGCACCGTCGATCCGCCGTTGCCCGGCGACGAGTATGGGCTAGTCGGCAACTTCTGGGCTTTTAGCCGCGAACAGCGCACGTGGCCATGCGGCATTTGGCGCTTTCAAGGGGTGCATCTCTTTTGTCAAGAAGCGCCGGAAGCGTACATTACCGGCGCAGTAGTGCAGCCGGCGACACCAGCGACGGTGACGTTCGGTGACGATCTTCAGTTGCTGGGGTACACGCTCAAAGCCACGACTCCCGCCGGGCCGGGAGTGTATCGCGCTGGCGGCAACATCCCGCTTAGTCTGTTTTGGGATGTGCGCCAGCCATTAACCGAAGACTACAGCCTCTTTATTCACCTTTGCCGCGACTGCGATCAACCACCGGTAGCCGGTGATGATGGGCAACCGTTAGCCGGCTATCTTCCGACCAGCACGTGGCTGCCGGGCAAACCGGCGCGCGATGATCGAGCGGTGCATGTGCCGTGTGATTTGCCGTCGGGCGAATATCGCTTGCTGATCGGCTGGTACCGGCCATCTGACCCGTCGCCGGAGGGACGGTTGCCGGTGCGCGGCGCGGGTGCGTTGGGCGCTGGCCGGCTGTGGCTGACAACGATTGAGGTGGTTAGAGATGGGCACAGCAGCGCTGAGGGTAGAGCAGCGCTGTGCCCTTACGATAGGGCGGGGCAGCGCGGCGCCTCCCCTCTTTTCAACGGGGAGCGGTTTAGAGAGGCTATAAAAGCGGAAAACGTTCTTCTTACCAGTAGACGGTAAATCCGTTTTGCATCATTACTGTGTGTTCACTTCATAACAACCGCTATACTCAACACTGGCCGCTGCTGCTGGCTCTGCTCATCGGCACAGCATTGCGTGTTGCGTTGTGGAATAACCTGCCGCGCCTCAGTTTGATTTCCGATGAAGCCGAGTATCTGGCTGCCGCCGATTGGTTGGCTCACGGGCGCGGCTTTGCTTGGCATACCGGCTATCTCTGGACGCGAGCGCCGCTCTACCCGCTATTCCTAGCGGCGCAGATCGCGCTGTTTGGGCGGAATCTTACCGTCATCTTCGCAACGCAGACCCTGCTTAGCCTGCTGAACGTCGGCTTGGTGTACGCGATTGCCCGTCGACTCGGTGGCTCGCCACTTATCGCTGGTGGTGCAGCATTGCTGAGCGCAATTGCCTTGCCGTTGGCGATGTACCCGCAGTTTCTGCTCAGCGAGACACTGTTTATCAGTTTGCTGCTGGCTGCCTTCTTGCTCTTGGTCGATCCACAGCAGCGACGAGATGTGCTGCTCGGCGGGCTGTTTCTCGGTCTAGCTACCCTTACCCGCGGCTTGCTGCTCGGCTTCTTGCCACTCGTCGCGCTTTGGTTAGGCTGGCGTGCCGGTGGTGGCTGGCGCGAACGTATGATTGCGGCGCTACTACCGTTGGTAGGGGCAGCGCTGCTGATCGGGCCGTGGTCACTCTACGCTTCGCGCACTTACGGTGGGTTGATAGTGATTGATACCACGAGTGCGTACAATTTGGCGCTGGGCGGGCGCACAGCCTACGATGGCGGGCGGAGTGATGCGCCGACGCGCAACTTTACGTTGGCTCTGCTTGATCCGACCCTCGATGATGCGCAACGCGTAGCGCTAGCCGCTAGTTCGTGTCTCGCCCAAACTGGCGATCCGCGCCTCAGCGCCGCTTTGGCGAAACCGGTAACTGCGATCACGCAGGCCGAGCGGCAGCGATTGCTGAGCGCCGAGGGGTGGTGTCTTATCTGGGCTAAGCCGGGGGCGTTTGTCGAGAAGACGCTGATCGAACTGGTTGATCTGTTTCAGATTAACTTTAGCGGCGCTGAGCGGCTAGCCGAAGGATTTGCGCTGGGGCGGCTGCCACGCTGGTATACGTTGGCGCTGCTGCTGCTCGATGATACGCTCTACATCATCACGCTGCCGTTGACGGTATTGGGTTGGGCAACGTTGCGGCGCAAAGATACTGGCAGCGCATTGCTTGGCTTGATCGGGCTATGGCTGCTCTACAATATCGCCGCTGCGCCACTGTTGTTTGCAATCAACCGTTTTCGCACTCCGCTGCTGCCGTTTCTCTTCGTCTTGGCGATGTTCGCGCTGGCGGCGCTGTCGCACTGGCGGCAATGGCTGGCAAGCTGGCAAACACGGCTCTATGTGCTGTTAGCTTTTGTCTTGTGGCTGGTTGCTGCCACGCCCTACGCCTATCTCGAACCACTTGCCCCCGGCGCTCCTTCCCGTTGGGCGTCGTACTTCGGCCCGTACCCGTCAGCACTGGCGGCGGCCCAAATCGCATGGCAGAGCCGTCCGCAGTATGAGGCGTTAGCTCGCTTGGAAGCAGCGGTTGCCAACAACGATCTAGCGGCGTGGGGGCAGGCGCTAGCCGACCCTGCGCTGCCGGTGTATGCGCAGGCGATAGGCGAGCCGTTGCTGGCAGCGCGGCGCGGCCAGCCTGAACAGGGGTTGGCACTGCTCGCGCAGCACCAGCCGCTGTATGCGTGGCAGGCAGCCGTTGTGCGCGGCGAGTTGTTGCGTCAAATGGGCGATCTGGCCGGCGCGCGCCAGTGGTTAGGTCTGACAGTGGTGGATGATTGGAACCCGACCGCGTGGGCATGGCAATGGTTGCACCCGCCGCGTTTACCCGGCGACCGGATCGATTTGGCTGATGATAACGATCTTGGGTATATCGACGGTTTTTACCTTGGCGAATTTGATCCGGTGTTGGGCGCGACAGTCCGTTGGGCGAGCGAAACGGCTCGCTTGCGTTTTCCGGCTGCAGCGACCGGTCAGCCGCGGCAGCTTTGCCTACGAGCAGCGGCCAATTGGCCTCCCGACTTGCCACAACCAACGGTGCAGGTGGCATTAGGTGAACAGATATTAGGCACGATGACGCCTAATCGCCAATTGCGTGAGCATTGCCTGTCGCTACCGGCGATGCCAGTGGGCGCCGATTACGTGATTACGCTGACCAGTCCCGGCTTTGTGCCCGATGCGCTCGATCTGGTGCGCCGGCAGGGGCCGCAGGTCGGTCAGGTGCGGATTTTGGCGTTTCAGCTCGATTGGGCTGAGGTGCGGTGAAGGGGTTCAAGGACGGATAGAACATCTGATCCGGAACCCTAGGGTGACGCAGTCCGTGGAGCGGGTTGATGACCCTCACCCCTAGCCCCTCTCCCACTGGCGCGGGAGAGGGGAGGGTAGATCCGGGCTTTGAGCCATCGTCCAGCGATCAACGGTTGGACATAACCAGACGTTCTGTTCGTCTCTCAACGGCAAAGCGGTGGGATGTTGCTAGAGGGTGGGACGGTGTGCGCTACCGTCTCCCGCTCGCGTGAAAGGGATAGTTGAGCGGGTGGGTACCGCGCTCGCGGGGATTGCTTCGCCGCCTGCGGCGGCTCGCAATGGCAATAGGTGATTGGGGTTACACCGGGGTTTGGTATGGCCATTGACCGGCACCATCATCGACGTTGGTGGCTTGCAGTAGCGGCGCTCACCGCGCTGGCGCTGCTGTTGCGCCTGTTGGTCTGGCGCTGGCGCGAGTTCTACCCGCTGGGTGGCGACGAATCCGAATACCTCGCGCAGGCGCTCACCCTCTTGCAAGAGCGACGCTACGTTGAGTTGCGCTTGATGCGCCCGCCGCTCTATCCGCTCTTTCTCGCGGCTGCGATCCTCGTGGTCGATTCGTTGGTGCAAAATTTACGGCTGGTGCAGGCGGTGATCAGTGCATTGACCGTGCCTCTGATTGTGCTGCTGACGCGAACGCTGGCTCAGCGTAGCGCGCCGCATATGCCGCCAGTGTTTGCGCGTTGGGCCGGTTTGCTGGCCGGTCTGCTTGCTGCGCTCAACTACACGCTGGCCGCCAATGCCACCGAGTTGTTGACCGAGACGCTCTTTTTGGCCGGTTTGAGCCTTGGGCTGTGGTTGGCGCTCATGCCGGAACCATCACGGTGGCGCGCATTAGGCGTAGGGGTTGGAGTAGGGACGTTGTGTCTGGTGCGAGCGGTGGCGTTGCCGCTGTTGCCGTTGATTGGGGGCTGGTGGCTGATCAATGCGCTGGCCGCCAGCCAGTGGCGGCGCGGCGTGGTGCAAGCGGCGCTGGTGCTGCTCGGTTGGGCATTGGTAGTCGGGCCGTGGACGGTGCGCAATACGCTGACGTATGGTGGGGTGATTCTGATCGATACTACCGGGGCCGAGAATCTGTGGCTCGATAACGATCCTGCCGGACGCGAAGCGGTGAAGGCGCAGCTCTATGCTTTGGGCGAAGACCGCTTGCTGCGGCAGCGGCTCGCCACCGAACGCGGGATCGCAGTGATTACTGCCGATCCGGCCCGTTTCATCGCCAAGGTGGGGCGCGAGTTGCGGCTCTTTTTCGCACTTGAGCAGATCGACGACATGCGAGAGCGCCGGGCGATTTGGGTGTCGCCGGCTGAGGTAGCGGCTCGGTTGGTATTAGGGGATGGGGTCTGGTTCCTGATCCTACTGGCCGGCAGCTACGGGTTGGCGCGGCGCTGGCAACCCGCGCCGGCAAGGGTAGAGGGTTTCTGGCGCTCGCTGTGGCGTGTCTTCGCTGACCCACGCTGGCTGCTCGGCGCGTGGGCGGCGTATGTCGTGCTGACAACGCTTATCTTTCACGTGGAGCTACGCTACCGGTTGCCGCTCTACCCGGTGCTGTTGGCCTACAGCGGGATGGCAGGGGCCGCATGGCTACCGGCGTTGCGCGATGCCTTGCCCCGCCCGCATCAGGCGACGCTGCTCTGGCCGTTGCTGGCGCTGGCGATTACCTTCTGGCACGCGCCTTATCCGGCGTTGGTATGGCAGTTAGCCGGCAAACATCTTGCCTTGGTGCAGGCGGAACAGGCCTTAGTTGCGGGCGATCCAGCAGCAGCCACTGCGGCGGCGCAACGGGCACTTGCTCGCGATAATGATTCAGTGTTGGCACGAGTGGCGTTGGCGCGGGCAGCACTCGTAACCGGCGATGATGTGAGCGCATTGCGCTGGCTTGATGAGGCGATTACTATCTTGCCGGCGCATCCTTATCCACACCTCTTGCGTGGCGATCTTTGGCGGCGACAGGGCGATCTAATGGCGGCGCGTGCCGAGTTGACCGCGTTTGAGGCCAGTTCGCGCGAAGATTTGGCAGGGTGGTTGTGGGAACGGGCGATCACACCGCCACCCGTTCGGCTCATGTTGGGTGATGGCCTCGACCTTGGGTTTATTCGCGGGATGCATCATCCTCTTCCAGACGAGCAGGGCTGGCGCTGGACAACAGGCTGGGCGCAGGTGCGCCTGACCGTCCCGGCTGAAGCGCAGACGATTACCCTGACTGCGCGGAGTGGACGGCCCGATGGCAGTGCGGTACGGGTTTGGATTTCAGTGGATGGCAGCACACCGCGACCGTTCAGCGTTGGAGCAGATTGGCAGACTATCGCACTCGCGCTACCGCCAGCTATGCAGCCACGCGAGGTTGTGATTGCGATGGTGGTTCCCACCTTCTGGCCACGCCAGTATGACCCGGCTAGCCCCGATGGGCGTCGGCTGGGAGTGCAGGTGATGCGGGTAGAGGTACAACGGTGACGAACGTTATGAGACGCGACTCGTGGTGGCTCATCGGTATACTCGTGCTGGCAGCGCTCATCCGGTTGGCGCTATGGCTGCAACCACTTCATTTGCCGGCTAACGATGAAGTCGAGTACCTGACCGTCGCCCGCGATCTGCTAGCAGGGCGGGGGTGGAGCTTTTACGAGCGTTACCACTGGTTGCGCGCACCACTCTACCCACTCTGGCTAGCCGGATCGCTCTGGTTGGCCGGCGGCGATGTGTGGCTGGCCGCGCTACCGACTATCGCGCTCAGCGTATTGAATGTCTACCTGATTTACCGCCTCTCACACGCGATTGGCGATAACGTTAGCCCGTTGGTGCATCGGTTAGCAGCGCTGGTAGCCGCCATTCTACTTACCCACGCTACGTTTGCCTCGCTCTACATGAGCGAAACCCTCTTTACTACCCTGTTTAGCGCGGCACTCTGGCTCTTGCTCGCGTGGCGGCAGCGTGGTGCGCGCTGGCCCGATTGGCGGATCGTCGCCGCCGGCGGGTTGTGGGGCCTTGCCCTTCTCACCCGTTCAATGCCGCTCTACTTTACCTTGGTGGTTGCCGGATGGATTGCCGTGGTCGCCGCCGGCCATTGGCGCAACCTTCTGCGCCGTCCGGTCACTCTGTTGATCGGCGTGACCTTTGCCATCACCGCTTTGGCCGTCGTCGCCCCGTGGACGATCCGCAACTGTCTGAGCTACCGCAGTTGCATTCTGATCGAGACCGGCCTCTCGTACAACGTGTGGGCCTTTAACGAACCGCGTGAAGATATGGCGACCATCTTCCGCGTGCTCGAAAACATCCCTGATCCATCTGAACGAGCGGCCTATGCCACTGCACGCGGGCTAGCTCGTCTACGCGAAGACCCGACGATCATGCTGCGCAAACTCTGGCCGAACTGGCTGGCAATCTGGCGTGTAAAAGCGATCCAAGACCGCTTCTTGCTCACCGATTACCGGGCCGATCCGCCGCCGCTGATCTTTCTCGCTGCATTGATATTTGATGACCTTCTCTACGGATTGATCGCGGTGGGTGGGATCGCAGCATTGGTCTACGCTGCCTGTCGCAGACGCGCACCGGCCATGCTCTTGGGGTTGTGGCTCGCCTATTTCATCGCTGTATCGCTGGTCACGCACGGCGAAGGGCGTTACCGACACTTCATCTTCTGCGCGCTGATCCCGTATGCGGCGCGGGCATGGCTAGCGCTGCCGGCATTGGCGTGCCGTCGCCACCAACTAGCGATGGCGACGGCGCTTGCAGCGGCGGGTGCAGTTGGCCTCTCGGTGCTGCTCGCCTACCACTGGGAGTACGCCATCCAAGGCGGCGCGCGCAGCGTCTGGCGGCTGAGCGGCGATCTGGCCCGCGCTGCCGGCGATCTGCCGCGCGCTGCGGCTTCGTACCGGCAGGCATTGGCTGTGCAGCCCACTCCTGACGGGTATGTGGCGCTAGGACACACCTTGCGCGCGCAGGGAGATACCGCTGGCGCGAGTGATGCGTACCGAGCCGCGATCCGCAGCAACATCCTCTACCCGCCGCCGTATGTGTACCTTGGCGATCTCTTGCGTGAAACGGGTCAGCTCGACGAAGCCCGCCGCGTGTACCGGCCACAATACGTTAGCGAACAGACAGTGCTCGATCTGGCGTGGCGTGACACGCTACCGGTTGCGCAGACGGTCATTAACGTAGGCGATGGGCTTGATTTCGGGTATCTGAGCGGTTTCTACCCTGCCGAGGAGTTAGCCGGCGCACGCGCACGGTGGACGGGAACGGCAGCGCGGATTCGGGTGCCGGCTACGGCGCGCGTGGCGCGGCTACGGGTAGCGGCGCTGCGGCCTGACGCGCCGGTGGTTGGGCATATCTGTAGCGAAGGGAGATGCTCCTCGTTTACTATCGGCGTTGCGTGGCGCTGGCTGATCGTGCAACTGCCGCCGGTGACAACCACCTCCCCGCTCCGTGAAATCGAATTGCGGGTCACGCCGTGGCCGGCGCCTGATGGACGCGAGCTGGGGATCGTGATAGAGATGGTGGAGGTGCGGTAGTGGGCACGGTGGTGTGCGGATAGATGTGCTGATAGACGTCTGATGGCCCACGCTTCAGCTAGTTCACTGCGCTTGCTATAATGAGTTGGGAAAGACCGGTGATTCTTTCCTTATAATCGGTTACCAAACACAACCTTTATGCTTAATCAACCTCCGCACCGCCGCCGTCTGCGCTGGCCGGCCATCCTGATTGTTCCTCTCTTCCTCTACCTGCTCTTCCTCATTGGCTGGCTGACGGCGCGTACTGTACTCGGCGATCGCTGGTGGTGGCTCTTTTTGCTCAACATCGCCACGCCATACCTGTTGCTGCCGTTGCCGCTGGCGCTGTTGATTGCGCTGGCGCTGCGGCACTGGCTGAGCGTGGCGCTCAGTGTGGCCCTGCTCGTGCCGGGGTTGCCGATCCTGCTCGATGTGTGGGTGCCGAGCTTTAGCGATGATCCAGAGTTCAGTAAACCGGCGATCACGGTGATGAGCTACAACCTCTACGGCGGCAATGACCAATCCGAACCGGTGATCGCGGCGATTCGCGCTGCCAAGGCCGATGTGGTTGCACTGCAAGAGCTGAACCCAGTGATTGCCGCTGCGCTCCGGCGTGATCTGATAGACGAGTATCCGTTCCAGCTCCTTGATCCGCGCGCCGGTGTGACCGGGATGGGGGTGATCAGCCGCTGGCCGTTGCAGCCGCTGGCGACCCGCTTGCCCGGCGAGCATTGGGTAGGGACGCCGCAACTCGTCGGTATTGCTGCGCCGTTGAGAGCAGTCGTCTTGCTCAATGTTCATGCCATTCCGCCGGTTGGCTCGCCGGGGTGGATGACGTGGGCGATTGGCGAGCGCGAGCGGCAGGTGGCGGCGATCGTCGCTGTTGCCCGTGAACAGCACCAGCCGGTGATTGTGGCCGGTGATCTGAATGCGACGCCGTACAACCGTACCTACCACATCCTCGGTGATGGTGGTCTGGTTGATGTTTGGCCGCAATGTGGGCTTGATGCCGGGTTCACGTGGCCAAGCGCCGGGCAATCAGTGCGCGGCGTGTCATTGCCAGCGTGGTTGGTGCGAATCGACTACATCCTAACGTCGCCAGCGCTGATGTGTACTGAAGCGGCGGTTGGCCAATGGGACGGCTTGTCGGATCATCGTCCGGTCGTAGCGCGGCTGGTGGCGCGGTGAGGTGTTGACCGCAGGGGACGCAGAGGACTTGTGCAATTCATCACGTCCTTCGCGACCCCTGCGGTATGTTTTTACCGCTTCCTCAGCCACCAATCCCGTTCCCCATCACACCGGTGCCAGCCTTGAAATGGTGGTACCATACATCATGAGGTTGTGTTTGGTACGGCTATGGTATGCAGCTCGTTTGGTTTAAACGCGATCTTCGCTTGCACGATCACGCGCCGCTGAGCGCCGCTGCCCGGTGCGGGCCGGTATTGCCGCTCTATATCGTCGAGCCATCACTCATTCACGCCCCGGATTTTGCGCCGCGCCATTGGACATTCATCAGCGGTTGTCTGCACGAGCTGCGCGCCGGCTTAGCTCGCCTTGGCCAACCGTTGGTGGTGCGCGTCGGTGAAGCGGTCGAGGTACTCGATCGACTGGCAAGCGAATGGCCGATCGAGGCGATCTGGGCGCACGAAGAGACCGGTAATCTGCTCAGTTATGCGCGTGATCGGGCGGTGCGGCGATGGGCGCGGGCGCGCGGCATTCCCTTTCACGAGCTGCCACAAAACGGCGTTGTGCGTCGGTTGCCTTCGCGCGATGAGTGGCAGGCGCATTGGGAAGAGCGCATGGCGATGCCGCAAGCCCAACCACCCGCTGCGTTGCCGCCGTTGCCAATCGACCACGGCCCGATCCCCACTGCCGCCGAGCTTGAGTTACCGCCCGACACCTTGCTCGAACGCCAGCCACCCGGTGAGACAGCGGCGTTAGCAGCCCTCACCGATTTTCTCTACCGGCGCAGCCGCCACTACCACCGCGCCCTTTCTAGCCCGCTCACCGCGTGGGAAGGCTGTTCGCGCCTGAGCGCCTATCTGGCGTGGGGGGCATTGTCGCTGCGCACAGTTGTACAGGCAACGCGCGAACGCATCGCCGAGCTAAGCCAGCAACCCGATCCGGCCAGTGGAAGTTGGTTGCGGGCGTTAGCTGCCTTCGAGTCGCGCTTACACTGGCACTGCCATTTTATCCAGAAGCTCGAAGATGAACCGGAGATCGAAGTGCGCAATCTGGTGCGGGCGTATGACGGCCTGCGCGAAGATACCTACCGTCCCGACCTGATCGCGGCGTGGGCCGCCGGACGCACCGGCTACCCATTCGTTGACGCCTGTATGCGTGCGCTTACCGCCACCGGCTGGCTCAACTTTCGCATGCGAGCGATGCTGGTTAGCTTTGTCGCCTACGACCTTTGGCAACACTGGCGCGAACCGGGCTTGATCTTAGCCCGGCGCTGGATCGACTACGAACCGGGGATTCACTACTGCCAGCTTCAGATGCAAGCCGGCACCTCAGGCAATCGCACCATCCGCATCTACAACCCGATCAAGCAAGGGATTGACCACGACCCCGACGGGGTCTTTATCCGCCGTTGGGTGCCCGAATTGGCGCACGTGCCAACGGCATATATCCATACGCCGTGGCTACTCGATCGGGCCGGTCAAGAGCGAGCCGGCTGCCGGATCGGGCGCGACTACCCGCTACCGATAGTCGATCACGACGCCGCCTACCGGCGGGCGCGGGCCGCAATCGCCGCTGTGCGCGCTCGCCCAGAAACGGCGCAGGAAGTAGCCGCAGTGCATCAGAAACACGGCTCGCGTCGGTCACCGCCGCAGCGACCACGCAAACCTGATCGCGGATCGGCGCGTCAACTGCGGCTGGATTTGTGACCTTGTCCTTGAAAATCCTCATGTCAAGTACGGATTTTCAAGGAAGAACCTCACTGCGCTGCCGTAAACCGCACCAACGCCCAGACAATCGCTGCCGCGGCGATTATGTGCATCACGTTGAGGATCATCTGTTCGATGAAGCTGATCGGTAGGGTGAAGGGGCCGGCAAATGAAATGACCAACACCACGGCTGCGATGATCAGAAAAGCACGCAACGGGCGGGCAGAGAAGCGGTTGAGGAACACTAAGATAATGGCCGCGCCGATCGCAGGGATGACGGTTGAAACGATCACCGCTACCACCGGTAGAGGCATTGGTTCGTTGGTGGGCGGGGCTGGGGCGAGAAACTCGAACCCGGCGGCGCGCGCGGCGAAGTAGACGATCAAATTGGCGATTAGGCCGAGCGTAGCGCCAATGAGAGTGGCGAGCGGTAAGCGACGTAAGTTAATAGGTTGGTTGAGCCAATTCATCGTTAGATCCTTGGGTGGAAATGGTTACGCAACACCTGAGATCCCTGATCGCTAGGGTGAGATAGAGAGCTAGGAAGGCATAGCAGCCCTTTAGAGCCAGCTTTTTTATCGCGGAGGGTGCAGACGTAGGCGGATCCTCCGTGTCTTCAATAGGAACCTTTTTCACACCTGATCGGCTAAATTGCGATACACCCGTTGCATCGCAGCGACCAACGCTGCGGTTTCTGCCGCTGTTAACCCTGCAAACGCCTGCCGGGCCACCGCTTGGCAGGCCGCTTCGACCGCCGGTCTGATCGCGCGCCCGCGTTCGGTCAGCCAGACGTGGCGAGCGCGGGCATCGCCAGCGGTGGCGCGTTGGGTTACGAGACCGATGCGGGCCAGCCGGCGCACCATTTTGCTGACCGTTGGCGGCTCGATGCGTAAGCGAGCGGCGAGCCGGGCTTGGCTCTGGCCATCCTCAGCCCACAACGCGCGCAAGATCATCTCTTGCCCGACGTACAGCCCGTGCTGGCTGAGGGCAATGTCAAGCTGGTTGCGATAGGCTTTGCAGAGGTTGGCGAGCAAGACGCTCAGGTCATCATCCATAATCATTGGCTGGCAAATAGTAAGCTGGCTAATAACATGTTGCCACAAACTGCATGATTGTCAAGCGAGCGCAGCCTACTTAGGCGGCGGTTGAATGGCGGCACGAACTTGGTTGGCCGCCAGCCACAATCAGTCGGTTTACGTCAGCGTTCAGATAAATTGCGCGGCTAGCCGGATCGCTCAAGCGGTTGGCCCGCTCTTGCACCAAGGCGCGGCCTCGGTCAAGAATAGCCTGTGCCCGCGGATCGCGATTGGCTTCCAACGCTTGATAAGCTGTCCAATAGATGCGCAACGTCTCTTCGGCGCCGTAGAGATTGCCACCGCCGAGGAGATGCTCGATAATCGGTGTTGCCCGGCGTAGCGCTTCAGCCGCGTCATTGCGCATTAGGGTAACGCGCACAAGGCCCGCCTGTGATTCGAGTGCCAACACATGTCGCCGGAGCCGCTGACGGATCGTGTGAGCCTGTTGATATGCTTGTTCGGCCTCGTCGATTCGACCAAGCGCTAGTAACGCATGCCCCTGAAAATCGTATCCGTATGCCTCTAGGTCAGGAAAGCCTTTGGTCTGAGCCTGTTCGGTCGCCGTGCGTGCGTAGTCAAGTGCCAATTCGTGGTGTTGGTTGTGATGAGCATGCAAGCTGAGGTTGGCCAGTATCACAGTACGATGTTTCGGGTTGCCGACTTTATCACAGAGTGCCAGTGCGATCTGGGTGTGAGCAAGTGCTCGTTCATAGTGACCCATCTGGTCGTAAGAGATACCGAGATTAATATGGGCTACCAACTCGGCATCCCGATTACCGCATTCGCGGGCCAGCACCAAGGCTTGCCAGTAATAGCGTTGTGCTTGGGCATAATCACCGTAGGCGTCAGCGTTTTGCGCTAATAGGTCAAGGACGTTGATTTGATGATAGATTAGCCGTAGCCGTTGATATATTGCCAATGCCTGCTGTAGATAGCGTTCTGAGTCGGCCAAGTTGCTTTGTGTGCTCGCTGCGGTGCTCAATGACTCGCAGCAGCGTGCGAGGGCAAACTGATTGTTGGATTGAATGGCGATCTGAAAGGCTTTTTGGGCATACTGTTCGGCTAAAACTGCGTTTCCTGATCCCAGCTCAAGCTCACTCATACAGCGCCAGTAGGTAATTTCGATAGTCAGCAGGTCTTCGGTCGCATCAGCAGAAGGCATCTGATCAAGGAGCCGACGCGCCTGTTCGAGGTTGACTCGTCCGGCTACGTAGTTGCCGTCGATACACTGCTGCAAGCTCAACCGAATGAGCGTCTGCGCACGGAGCAATGGAATGGTCAGTTGTTCGGCCAATGCCACAGCTTCTTGCAACATCAGCTCAATCGCTATGCCACGGTTTCGGTACCGTTGCATCGTGGCATACGCGAGCAGCAAATGCGTGCGTAGCCGTTGGGCGGCAGGCTGAATCGGTTGGCCGACGTAGCTGAGGCTCTGCTGCATGCGTTCTAGTCCGTCGATGAATCGTCCGCTAAGGTAGAAGAGGTCTTCATACGCTATCACTGCATCGGCTGCCCAATCCCATGCCCCATTGGTCAACGCCCAATGCCATGCTGCTTCAAGATCGCTCAAACTGGCGAAGAGTCGCTCGCGGATTGCAAAGCTTTCCGCACCGTGCATGTCGACGGAGGCGCTGGCAAGCCAATCTAGAAACCAGCGGGCATGGCGGCGCCGGGCTTCGGCGGCCAGTTCGTGCGCGAAGTCGGTGGTGAGCTTCTCGCTAGCAAATTGGCGTACATGCTCGTGGAGCCATACGGTGCTGTCGGTCAGCCGACGGGCTAATGCCAGATCGAATAACTCAGCGAGCGCGTGTTGGTTACCAGTAATCGCCAGCGCAGCCTCGATCGGGCATGGTGCGTTCACGACGCTAAGCACTGCCAATGCCTGCTGGCTCGTGGTCGCCAACGTCTGCCATGTCGACTCGAAGATGGCGTGTAGGCTGCGATGGCGGTACGGGGTGTCGGCGAGTGGGCTTTGTAATACCTTGAGGCCTTGTTGTACAGTTTGGCGTAGTGTGGCCAGACCCATACTGTGCAGCGAAGCTGCTGCCAATTCGATACCGAGCGGTAAGCCGGCGAGATCGGCACAGATGTGTTCGATGTCATCAAACGCCATCGTATCGCTGATCTCGGTACCGCTGCGCTGCGCCAGTTCGAGAAACAGTTGTGCGCTAGGGCTTGGCCCTTCGGTAGTTGCTTTCGTGGGTAGCGGCCCCAACTTCAGTAGGTGCTCGCGGCGCAGATGCAGTGGTTGACGTGCCGTAACCAAAGCGACACAGTTGGGTGCGGCTTCAAGCAATTCGTTCACAAAGAGGTTGGCGGCGGCAGCATGCTCGAAACTGTCAAATACCAGTAGGTAGGCACGCGATTGAAGTGCGGCAATGACTTGCGCCGACAGTGGCAGGCGGTCGTGCAGTTCGATGTGGCAAGCAATCGCAATGGCCCGTGCCAGATGTGTTGCCGCGTCATCGGCAGGAGTCGTCGCGCTCTCTTCAGGATGCAGAAAGATATACTGCACGCCGTCGTGAAAGGCGGCTTGCATCAAGCGAGCGGCGCGGATGGCCAGCCGCGTTTTCCCGATGCCACCCATCCCAATCACGCTAATCAGTTGGATGTCGGAGTCATTGATCAACCCGATCAGCTTTTCGAGTTCGCTTGCCCGTCCGATCAGGGGTAATTGGTCGATGGCGAGAGCTTGCTGTTGCGCCGGGAGGGTTGGCACAACGGCATTTGGCAGATGACCGGTGCGAATAATCGCAACCAGATGCTGCGTTTCTGCCTCTGGCTCAATCCCCAACTCGCGTTGTAATATGTCGCGGCAACTTTGATAATGGGCCAACGCAGCCGTGCGTTGGCCTTGTTGCGCGAGCGCCAGCATCAGTTGCCGATGAGCCGCTTCGTGCCAAGGTTCGAGTTGCAGTTGTTTGCTGGCGTAGGTTTGAGCAGTATGCCAGTCACGTTCACGCAGGGCGTGCTCAGCAAGATGAGCAAAGACCTCGATGGCAGCTCGATGGATCGCCTCGCCTTGATGTATCGTCCACTCGAGCAGTGGTTCGCTTTCCGGCGTTATTCCGGCTAAAAATGGGCCACGATACAGCGTGGCAGCCGCGCGCAAATGGGTCTGACAGCTTGGACATCCTGTGGTCGACCGATGGCGGTGGGTGCGGTAGGCCTTGACAGCTTGTTCAAAGTCTAGCGCATCGACACGCCACGAATCGGGTAAGTCAAGGTTGACGGTCGCGGAGTCGGTGCGGAGGACGTGTTGTGCGTCACCGAGGGCGTGCCGGATACGGCTTAGGGTAACGCGCAGTGCGTTCTGGGCAGCGTTCTGCGGTCGTTCAGGCCAGAGCAAGTTGGCTAGCGTCTCACGCCGCACGGCTTGGCGCTGATGGCAGCAGAGCCATGCAAAGAGCAGCCGCGCGCTGTCAGTTTGGAATGCTCCGCTAAACGAAACGCCGCGCTGCTGAATGTCGAAACCGCCGAGCAGTTGGATATGCCATTCTGTCATGATGAAAGATTGTAATGATTTTGTTACGTGTCTCTGATTATATCATCTGTACAGGACCACGAAAGGGCTTTCAAGCCAGAGTTTGCCAACTGTTAGGGGGAGGTGTTGGTTGCAAACGATGCGGTGAGCGAGACGTTGCACAGCGATGGTCAGCATGGTAGGTATCGATACGTTAATGATTACGATGAAAGAGGTATCTCATGCGAAGAAGGACCAGTTCGATGGTGGTAGGGTTGTTGCTGATCGGGATTGTGTTGTCAGTGCTTCCAACACTCTCGTTCACCGCTCCGTCAAGCTATCTGATACGGCTACGCTCGCGCGAGTTCGTGCCGCGACCGGGTTTTCCTGCTGACCAACGCGCAATACTTCGCACACAAGCTGAGACTACGACAGATGATCGTGTTCATGTGTTGATCCAATTTGCGCACCATCCGAGTGATGAGGTGCATTCTCAACTTGCGCGTGACGGGGTGACGTTGCTCGCATATGTGCCGGAGTCTACGTGGTACGCTTCGATCCCTTCAGTATGGCTTCGCCAGTCAACGTTCCCTGCTGAGGTGCAAGCGATTGTGGCAATCCAGCCGAGCGATAAGGTGTCGCCACGCTTGCTGCATCATCGTGATCAACAGCCGTTACCGGTGTTGGTGATGACGTATCCCGATAGTGATCTTGTAGCCGTGGGCGAGGCTGTCACGCACGTCGGTGGCCTTGTCGAAAAGATGGTGTTAGAGCGCTCGTATTTGCTCGCGTGGTTGCCCGATGCAGCGGCGCTGACCACACTGGCGCAGAGAGATAGCGTGTTCTGGCTTGATATGTGGCCGGGGCCATTTGGCCAAAAGAATGATGGTGGTCGCCAAGCGACCAAGACCACACTGGCGCATGCGGCTGGGTATCACGGTAATCCGGCTTCGGCGCCCGGCAGTATTGTGATCGGTGTGTGGGATTGTGGCTGGGTTGAGAACAATCATCCCGGTTTTGCCGGACGATTGACCATTGGCGATCCGGCATCAACCGATAATGGCTGTGGAGGTGCGGCTGGTATCAATGACCACGCGACTCACGTGGCTGGTACTGCCGCCGGTAGCGGTGCCGGAGGGCCGGCAGGTCGTGATCTGCGCGGGCATGCCGATCAAGCAACGGTGCTCTCGTATGATGTTGATAATGCCGCCCAAGAGGTCATTCTGGCGATCCAGAACTACAATGTCGATATTTCGCAGAATTCCTGGGGGCCTGATCCGGGGAGCTGTGACACCACGGTGTTAGGTGTCTATGACACGACGGCGGCTGAGTTTGATGCGCTCGTGCGTGGCAGTTTTTCCGAGACGATAACAAAGACCGTTCACGTTGTGTTTGCCAATGGGAACGAGCAAACGTATTGCCCTGATGGCTGGCGTACTTCAAGCGGTGGAGCGATGGGTAAGAATGTGATCGCTGTTGGTGCAACCAATTCTGATGATAAAACGATGACGAATTTCAGCTCATTTGGACCAACTGAAGATGGCCGCGTGAATCCGGTTGTGGTTGGGCCGGGTTGTGAAGCCGGTGGCGAAGCGGCAATCTGGTCAACGTTGCCGGGGCAAACGTATGGGGGCAGCGAATGGTGTGGCACCTCGATGGCAGCGCCAGCAGTGTCCGGTATTCTTGGCTTAATGCTCGAAGCGTATAACTTGACCTACAATACCGATCCGATTCCCTCAACGTTGCGTGCAGTGTTGATCCACACTGCTGAAGATTTAGGCAATCCCGGCCCTGATTACCGCTTCGGTTACGGTCACGTTGATGCATTGACGGCGATCAATGTGATAACGACGACTGTTAGTAGCAATACATCAGCCTATATCGTGACGGCGCCGATTACGAATACCGAAATAAAAACGTATTCGATGAATCATGCCGGTGGTTTGCTGAAGTGTACGTTAGCATGGGATGATGTGCCGGCGACGCTCCCGGCTAGCCAGACGCTGGTGAATAACCTTGATCTTGCCTTGATTGCGCCGGATAATACCACGTATTCGCCGTGGGTTCTGGATAAGAATAATCCGGCCAATGCCGCTACGACCGGACTGAATACTGTTGATACGGTCGAGCAAGTTGTGGTTGCCGATGCAATGGCTGGCGAGTGGACAGTGCGAGTGACAGGCAGTAGTGTGCCGCAAGGTCCACAAACCTTTTCGCTCGTATGCCCGTTTGCCGAGACGGCGGTGACGAGTGTGAGTGTTTTTGTTCCATTGATCAGTCGGTAATCAGAAGGGTCAGTTTGCGAGTCCGCTTCTGATAAATGGGCTGCAGATGACCACGGATGTTGACTCGTCCGATCCGTGGTGATCCGTCTCGATCCGTGTGCATCCGTGGGCTATTTCGATCCCTCACGCTCGGGAATAGGCCACGGCTTGCCACGGATGTTGACTTGTCCGATCCGTGCCCATCTGTCTCGATCCATGCATAGATGCTACGCCAGCGTGGTGCTGTGTTACAATACGTTACAGGATCGTCTGATTCGTGCGCATTCTCCGTCATCTATCCACTATGAACGCTCAAACCAGCGGGAATATTTTGTCTCACATCGTCAGTTTCGGCTATCTACTGCGCGAAATGGGTATTCCGGTCAGTCCCGGCCAGATCGTCGAGCTGATCGAAGCCATCGAGCACGTTGGCTTGCTGCGCCGCGAGGATTTGCGGGCCACGATGCGCTGCATACTGGTCTTGCGCCGCGAAGATCTGCCGTTGTTCGAGATGGCCTTTGAATTCTTTTGGAAGAAGGCGCTTGGCGTCGATCTTGAACGCGAAATGATGCGGATGCTCTTGCCAGAGGTCAAGATTCCGCGCCGCCAGTTGCGCTTGCCGCGTCGCCAACCCACTGCCGACGATGCCGAGTCGTCTGAAGGGCAAGAGCGGGAAGAGTTCGATATTCAGCTCACCTTTAGCCGTGACGAGGCATTGCGCACGAAAGATTTCGCCCAGTGTACGTGGGAAGAAGTGCAAGCCTGCAAAGAGCTGATCCGGCGTATGGAATGGCGTATCCCGCCGCGCCGCACCCGCCGGCGCCGTCCGGCCCGTGCCGGTCGCCTGCTCGATATGCGCCGCACCTTGCGCCAAAGTTGGCGATTCGGCGGTGAGCCGGTTGAATTGGCGTGGCGCGATATTCGCACCGAGCCGCGCCCGCTGGTGCTGATTTGCGATATTTCCGGCAGCATGGAGCGATATTCACGCATTCTGCTCCAGTTTGCCCATGCGATTTCGGCTGGCTTGGGCGATGTCGAGACCTTTGTGTTCGGCACTCGTCTGACCCGCATCACCCGCCAGTTGCGCCACAAAGACATTGACGACGCGATTGATGCGGTCAGCAAGCATGTGGTTGATTGGAGTGGTGGCACCCGCATCGGCGAGGCGATCAAGGAGTTCAATTTTCGCTGGGGTCGGCGCGTGCTCGGTCGCAGCCCAGTGGTGCTCTTGATTAGCGATGGCTGGGATCGTGGCGAGCCTGAACTGCTGGCCCGCGAAATGGATCGGCTGCAACGATCGTGCCATCGGCTTATTTGGCTAAACCCGCTGCTCGGTACGCCCGGCTACGAGCCGCTGACCGTCGGGATGCAAGCAGCGCTGCCGTTTGTTGATGATTTTTTACCCGTGCATAATTTAGTGAGTTTAGAGCAACTCGGCGCGAAACTGGCCTCGCTCAGTGCGCAGCGCCCACCGCGCCGCCAGCGCATGACGACGGTGCGAGGGATGTGATGACAAATCCTGATCAGTTAAAGGCGGAAGCCGATGCTTTGATTGCGCACGGCAAGGCGTTAATTGCCACCGATCTGCCGCAGGCGACCGACCTGCTCAATCAGGCAGTCAGGTTGTATTGGGCAGCGGGTGAATACTATAGTGCGGCGGCGCAGACCGGCAACTACGGTTGGGCGTTGCGCCGCATGGGTCGGCCCGATTTGGCTCGGCCCTATCTTGCTCGCGCCGCCGAGATTTTCGCCGATCTTGGTCTGACTGATTTCGCCGAGCGTCATCGGGCCGCTGCCGAAGATATTGCCGCTGATCTGACCCCCGAATTTCTCGCTAGTTTGCCGCCAGCGGTACGGCAGGCGATCGAGCAAGGCGACGGCGCGGCGTTGCAGTTTGCGATCAATGGCTTGCCACTCTCTGAACAGCAACAGGTGATCGACCGGCTAGTCGCAATTGGTCTCATCAGCCTAGCCGATAGTGAAGAAGATACCGCCCACGCCGTACAACAGTTTGAGCCGTTGTTGCAAGCGATAGCCGCCGTTGCCCGCGGTGATGAGAGCGAGCGCGCCGATGTTGAGCAGGCGTTAGATGACCTCGAACGTAAGGGTTGGCGTATCCGCAAAGCTGTGCGCCAAATCTGGCAGGGGGAGCGCCGCCGCCAGCGTCTGACTTATGGTCTTGATGAGGTTGATACAGCGATTGTTAATCGCATCCTCGATCTGTTGGCGTGAGGGATAGCCGTAACAAGGCGTAGAAGATATTGGGGATGGCCCCCGCCCACCTGATGGCGGGTGAGGACAGGAAATAGCCACGACGAGACACAAAAGACCCCAAAAATCGTCTGGTAAACACTTGTATCTGGTTGTGGCGTTTCCCCTAAACTCTCTGCGCCTTCGCGTTCAGACACGCTACGGCTTTGCGATGGCGAAATGCAGCAGCACCCCGCAGCGCGCGCTTCAGTTAAAGAACTGTCGCAACGCCGCAAGCGTCGCTGCCGGCGCCTCTTCAGGCAAGAAATGGCCGCCGGGAACGCTATGGCCCTGCACATCAACGGCATACTCCCGCCAGACTTGCAGCACATCGTAACGCTTGCCGACAAAACCGTCGCTACCCCACAACACCAGCAGTGGGCACGTCACTTTGCGTCCAGCCCGGAAATCTTCATCATCGTGCGCGAGATCGATGCTGGCCGCTGCCCGGTAATCGGCGCAACTGGCGGCAATTGCGGCAGGATCGCGAAAACAGCGCACATATTCGGCTACAGCCTGATCGGTAAAAGCGGTTGGCGTGCGTCCCCAATGCGCCAGCTTGCTGCGCACCCAGAACTCAGGATCAGCCCCGATCAGCCGTTCGGGCAGCGGGGCCGGTTGGATGAGAAAAAACCAGTGGTAGTAAGCTGTGGCAAAGGCGCGGTCAGCGGTGAGGTACATATGATGAGTCGGCACAATATCGAGCATGGCGGCGCGTGTTACCCGATCAGGATGGTCAAGGCACATACGATGCGTTACCCGTGCCCCGCGATCGTGCCCGGCGACGGCAAAGCGGGCAAAGCCCAACAGTTCCATCAACCCCACCATATCGGCGGCCATTGTCCGTTTGCTATACGTTGCGTGCTCGGCATCGTCAGCCGGCTTGTCGCTATCGCCATAGCCACGGAGGTCAGCGGCTACCACTGTAAACGAATCTGCCAACGCCGGCGCAATCGCATACCACATCGCATGAGTTTGCGGGTAACCGTGCAGTAACAACAGCGGCGGCCCGCTGCCGCCGATCGCGCCGGCAATCGTCACCCCATGAACCTGTTGCCGAAACGGTGTATATCCGTTAATAATCGTCATGTTGCCACCTCGTATTAGTTGTGAAATCCTTTCCCATTTCGTTTTCATATCGAGTATAATCTAGTCTATCTGAATTCAGCGTAACCGTTGATCTTAGGCAAAGGAGGAAACGACGTGGTTTCTCGCATGCGTGTAATCGTGCTTGTGCTGGTAGCGTTGCTCGTAAGCGCCTGCGGTACGACGACACCAACTACTGCGCCGACCGCTGCGCCGGCTGCTGGCGAAGCGGCGCCCGCACCTGCCCCTGCACAGACTCTCCGTTACGCCTTTGGTGGCGGGCCGGTAGGTGGCGTATTTCAGGTCTACGCAGATGTGCTCTCACTAATCATTAAAGAGAAAGTCCCCGGCGTGGATATCACTGCCGAGGGTACCGGCGGCTCGGCTGAGAATTTGCGCTCGGTCAACGCGGGTGATCGCCAGTTTGGGATTGTCTATTCTGGTGATGTTGCCCTAGGGGCGCTGGGTCAATTGCCCGACGACACCACTGTGTACGATAAGGTTATGCCAGTAGCGCCACTTTACGGCGGTGTTGCGCATCTCGTGGTGTCGGAAAAGAGTGGGATTAATTCGGTGGAAGATCTGGTCGGGAAGCGGATTGCATTGGGTAATGCCGGTTCCGGGGCTGCGTTGAGCGCCGAGCGCTACTTTAAAGCGTTAGGGCTATTCGATAAGATTAAGATCGAGTACCTTGGCTACTCGCAAGCTGCGGCGGCGATGGCTGATGGTCAACTCGATGGTTTCTGGGTGTTGGCTGGTTTCCCTAATGCCTCGGTACGTGAGGCGGCAGCGGCAACCAAGATTAAATTGATCGACATCTATACCCCTGCAGCGGCTGCCGGTTTCTTCGATCAGTATCCCTTCTATTCGAAGCGTGCCCTGACCGGCGGTGCGTATGATGGCGTCCCCAATGATGTGCTGAGCTTCCAAGATACAGCATTGTGGGTAGCGAATGCGAGTGTGCCGGAATCGATCGTCTATCAGGCGCTGAAGGCGGTGTACCTTGAGGGCGGTCTCGACCGGTTGCGCGAAGCCCATCCATCGGCCAAAGAGATGGGTTTGGACGTTGGCATTACCGGTATCGCGAACAAATTGCATCCCGGCGCAGTCAAGTTCTGGACAGAGCAGGGTGTGCAGATTCCCGACGAACTGAAGTAGTGTAAGAATGACGATCATAGTGACAACGGTGTCGCTGAAGCGGAACCGGAGGGAGTGATAACTCCCTCCGGCACTCCTGCGTAAGAGGTGGTTATGGCTGAGCAAAAGCAGTCTGGTGCGATCGAATCTGCGCCGACCAGCGATGAGATTGATCAGGAAAAGGTTCGTAAATACCTTGAACAGGAAGAAAAACCAACCCGTACACTTGGTCGCTTCTGGGGAGTGGTTGTTGCGCTTGTTGCGGTCGGGATGGCCGGTTTTTATATCTATACTGCCGGTACCTTGCCAGCGCCGGTGCAGTGGCAACGCGGCATTTATGTGATGCTGACGTATATTCTCGTGTTACTGCTCTACCCTGCTGTGGGAAAGAAAAGCGTGCTACAGCCTGCACTGGGGCGTGTTGCCGACCGTTTGCCGGGGCGATTGCGCACTATCGTTATGCCGCGCGGTGGGCCGACCATTGTTGACCTGATCCTGATTGGGGTGGTCGTTGTGGTGGTTGGCTACTTCATTGTCAACTATCCGGCACTGCAACGACGAGCTGGCGCCTATACCCAAACCGATTTTACCGTGAGTGTGATCGGTTTGATCGTCTCGCTCGAAATTGCTCGTCGGGTGCTTGGATGGTCGATGACGCTCATTGGCCTCTTTTTCATTCTCTACTTGCGGTTTGGTTTTGTACTTTACGATATTCCTATTCTTGATACGTTTGCCCATCGCGGTCAACCGTGGCAGCGTGTAGCGACGGTGCTTTTCCTCGATCAAGAGGGTGTGTTTGGGGTGATGGCCAACGTATTGGTCAGCTACGTCATTATCTTTATCTTCTTCGGCGCATTTCTGAACAAGGCTGGTGCTAGTCGCTTCTTTATCGATCTTCCCTTGGCGTTGGCCGGTCGCAGCACCGGTGGGCCGGCGAAGGTGGCAGTGATCTCGTCGGCCTTGTTTGGCTCGATTTCAGGGAGTGCGATTGCCAATACGGTAAGCACTGGCACTTTCACAATTCCGTTGATGAAGCGGGCCGGTTTTCGACCACATGTGGCCGGTGCTATCGAACCGTCGGCTTCTATTGGCGGCGCCTTTATGCCGCCGGTGATGGGCGCCGGTGCCTTCTTGATGTCGGAATTGACCAATACACCGTATTCGGTCATTGTGGCCATTTCTATCGTACCGGCCATTCTTTACTTCCTGTCGGTGTTGACCATGGTGCATTTTGAGGCCAAGAAGTTTGGTCTCAGCGGTATTCATACTGAACAAACGGCTTGGCAGATTCTTCGTAACGAGTGGTATTTATCACTGCCCTTGCTGGTAGTGATCTTTATGTTGGCCTCTGGTTACTCACCCGGTTATGCTGCCTTCTGGTCGATCTTATCATGTATTCCACTGATGTATATGCTACCGGAAAACGTGGCTGACTTGAAGAATCCGGCAGCACAGGGTGGGACGGTACTACACGCATTTGCGCGCAGCACGGTGCGTGTAATGAAGACGATCAACGAAGCTATTCAGAAGGGTGTGCGCGATTCGTTAGTGATCGGTGCGACGGTTGGCGTCATTGGTATGATCGTCGGTACGATTTACGCCACCGGTGTTGGTCAACGGTTTGCCAATATCATCGTTAGCCTCAGTGGTGGTGATGTTTTGGCTGCGGTCATCTTGATCGGTCTGGCCTCCCTCTTGCTTGGCATGGGGGTTCCGGTGACGGCAGCGTATTTGATCACTGCCGTGATTGCGGTGCCGGCGCTGACCAGCCTCGGTGTCGCGTTGTTGGCGGCACATATGATCGTCTACTGGTTTAGCCAAGACAGCAATATCACCCCGCCGGTGTGTGTCGCGGCGTATGCCGGTGCTGCGATTGCTGGCGCCGATCCGTGGAAGACCGGCTGGACGTCGTTCAAGTTTGCGAAACTGCTCTACGTGATGCCCATCTTGTTTGCCTTTACGCCTGAAATCCTCATGATTGGCTCAAGTGGTCAGCCGCTGGTCGATATCGAATGGGGTAAGGTGGCGATGTCATGGTTCTCAGCTACGCTGGGTACGATTGCTTTTTCAGCCGTCACCATGTTCTATCTTGTTCGTAAGACAACATGGTGGGAGTGGATCATTGCTGCGGTTGGTACATTTTTCTGCTTCTGGCCAAACCTGTTGACTGATATCCTTGGTGTGGCAATTGTCGGTAGTGTGTGGTTGTGGCAGTGGTACGATGTGCGTCGGCAGCGACAGGCGAAGATACAGTCGAGCATGGCTGATTAGGGTGGAGGATCGTTTGTGATGCATGACATAATTGAGGCTATTGATCGCTGGCTCGCTCGCGGTGAGCGAGTGGCAGTGGCGACAGTTGTGCGCACAATGGGGTCGTCACCACGGCAGGTGGGCGCCAAGATGGCGGTGTCGTCGGGCGGCGCCATGATTGGCTCGGTCAGCGGCGGTTGTATCGAGGGCGCAGTGTTTGAAGCGTGCCAAGAAGCGATTGCTACCGGTCAAACGCGGCTGCTCCATTTTGGTGTTGCCGACGAGACAGCGTGGGAAGTGGGGCTTGCTTGTGGCGGGTCGGTCGATGTGCTTGTTGAGCCATTGCGGTAGCGTGGCTGAATCAACGCCAAGACGCAAGGCGTGTAGGTGATAGGCGCCTATTGAGTGCTGTGCGTCTTGGCAACACTGTGTTCAGCATCTTTGCGTCTTGGTGGCTTGGTGTTGACCAAGGGAAAAGTATGAGCACATTCTACGAACTGGTGCGAGAAGCGGTACGCAGTGGCCGACCGCTGGCCACTATCACCGTACTAACGGATGGCCCGGTGGGGGCAAAGATGGCCTTGATGCCAGACGGTCAGACCGTTGGCGATCTCGGTGATGCGGAGTTGACCTCGCAAGCGGTACAGGCGGCGTTGCCGTTGCTGGTGCAAGGTGAAACGCAAGCGATGACGCTGGCCTCTGGCACAACTGTCTTTGTCGAGAGTTTTGTACCGCCGCCAACCCTGTTTATGGTCGGTGGCGTGCATATCAGTATCGCCCTAGCAGCGCTGGCCAAAGTCGTCGGCTTCCGCACCGTCGTCATTGATGCCCGTGAAGCGTTTGCCACCGGTGAGCGGTTTGCCCATGTTGATGAACTCGTCATCGCATGGCCTGACGAGGCGCTGGCCGGACGGCTCGATGCGCGCAGCAGTGTGGCAGTGTTGACCCACGATCCCAAGCTTGACGATCCGGCCTTGCGGGTGGCGTTGCGCTCACCAGCGCGCTACATCGGCGCATTGGGCAGCCCCAAAACCCATGCCCGTCGCCTCGAGCGGCTTGCCGCCGAGGGGTTTACCGCCGAGGAATTGGCCCGCATCCACGGCCCGATTGGGTTGCCGATCGGCGCGAAGACGCCGGAAGAGATCGCGCTGAGCATTTTGGCGCAGGTGGTGCAAGTTGGCCGGCGGGGTAGGACGGCATAATCGGCAACGCACACGGGGCACGGATATCCACGGATGGGACGGATTAGTTCAGATAGGGCAAGTGATTAGCCCGCTGTTATTATCGTTGAAGATGCTCTCGGTGCTAGCGAGGAGACTTGACCATGCCGCCGCTTGATCGCCGTCAAGCCGAATTGCTCTATGAAGGCGCGCAGGCGCTAGTGCGCGGGGATAGGGAACGCGCGCGCGAGTTGCTGATAGAACTGGTTGAATTGAACGAACAGATCCCAGAAGCGTGGCTTTGGCTGAGCGGTGCGGTTGATGATCCCGCCGATCAGCGGGTTGCGCTTGAGAATGTATTAGCGCTTGACCCTGATAATCCCTATGCCCAAGAAGGCTTGGCGTATCTCGATGCGCAGGGGTGACAAAATGGCATGAGGAACCAGTTATTGGGTCAGCGCGCCAAGCCATCCGAATATCGACCAATTCTGCACAAGCGCATGGCGTGCGGTAGTCAAACTGCTGCATACCAAACGGTGGTCTGGCGGAGAAGGCGCTCGCTT
The DNA here is from genome assembly GCF_938091255.1 of uncultured Chloroflexus sp. Classification (NCBI taxonomy): domain Bacteria; kingdom Bacillati; phylum Chloroflexota; class Chloroflexia; order Chloroflexales; family Chloroflexaceae; genus Chloroflexus; species uncultured Chloroflexus sp. Next base: position 43,717 of record NZ_CALLJH010000013.1, on the reverse strand, counting down.
CATCAATTGCGCAACATGCACGCCATCAGACAGCATTCAGGTGTCCCCATTGCCGCTTACCTCGCCATCGCCTGCCCAACCCAATACGTATGCCGGCTGACCGTCACCATCCCGCGCACGGCAATGCCCTCAACTGGAGTGACTTCCGCTTCATTGACTAAGACGAGGGTCGGTTCGACGCCGGGGAAGCGCATCTTGTAGGCGGCAATCGCCGCAGCGATCTTCTGCGCTACCGGTGTTTTAGGATTGTCGTCGTACCACATCAAGAAGGGTGGCTGCCGGCGTATGAGAGTATCACTGACCGATGTAAGAGCGGGATCGGCAGCTACGGGTGCCAGCGTCGTGACGGGTGCGCTGACCGGCGCTGATGATTTTCGAGCCATAACCAGTTCTCTTTCTCTCAAATTGCGGGAACGACCGCGTAACTGCGTGAGTCTACCGAATCCCAGCGTCACTCAGGTTGTCATAAGAGATGGCTGCTGGGGCGGATCTTAGGAGCGTAGTGGCCGGGATTACGCCCTCATAATGACAAGAGATCAAGCGCATCATATGCTCATACACCACTTGATCGATCTGCGAAGGACGTTGTACGCACCCCTCCCTAGCTTCCAAGCGCGGCGTGGTCTGCGGTATGACGGTCTTGAAGAAGCTTTGTTCTGCACCACCCCTTGTTGCGCGCGACATAGTCTGATTTTTCTGCTAATGGGAAATTGGGGCCGTAAGAGCTAAACCTTCGTTCTCAACCGAGTGAGTCGCCGGTCAAGCGCCTGCTTAGGTCTGCCTTCCCCGCAAGGGTGCGCTAAAGTGGGACGGTAAGATGTGCGCTAGCGCCTGATTACCAACGTGATAAGTGCCCTCGCTCGTGTTGCTGATACCACTTGCCCGTCACCAGATCGTGGATCAATGTCTGCTCGCTGCTGTCGGTGCAACGTACCCGATAGTAGCGTAAATCGCCGTCGTGACGGCATACATCACGAATCCAGACAATGCTGCTCACCCGATACACGCGATCATCGTAGCAGAATGCGGCTGGCAGGAAGCCAAACCGCAGCGTGACTCGCTCGATGGGTTTGCTGCGCGGTGGGCAGCGCATCCGTCGCGGCACCGGTCGATAGGCCGCCTTTTGTAACGTTTTCCAGCTCAGCATCGCGTTCTCCCGGTGGTGGAATGACTACTGAGCTGAGTATATCAGAACATTTGTTCGGTGTCAAGCCGGATCAGGACGCTGCCAGTCGCCGCTGCGCCCGCCTCGCTTGGCGATGAGGCGAATCCCATCGATCTGCATCACCTTATCAACTGCCTTGCACATGTCATAGATCGTCAATGCAGCGATGCTCACCGCCGTGAGCGCCTCCATCTCGACCCCGGTCTGGCCAGTGCAACGCACGGTTGCTTCAATCTCAATCGCATTGCCGGCTGGGTCAGGGGTAAATGTGACGCTGGCATGGCTGAGGTTGAGCAGATGGCAGAGCGGGATCAGTTCAGAGGTGCGTTTGGCCGCCATGATCCCCGCCACCCGTGCCACCGCCAGCACGTCACCCTTAGGCATTCCCCCGCTCATAATCAGACTGAGCGTCGCCGGCTGCATAATGACCCTTCCGCGCGCAATCGCTTCGCGCGCGGTGATCGCCTTGTTACCGACATCAACCATCCGCGCATGCCCGGCTGCATCGAGGTGGCTCAGTTCGTTCCCTGATTCGCTCATGCGTTCCTCACTGACTATGGTTTCGCTTCCTATACGCTCAAATATTCTACTCGATCTTTGGCTACACTCATATTTAAACCAAATTGTTATGTTTGTAGATGCTTTAGCCGCTTGAAACTGGGTGCTAGGTCGGCTATAATGTGGCGGCAGGTGGGGAAAAGTGGGGAAAAGTGGGCGACTTCCCTATCTACGCAGGAGCAACGAGCGTGTTTCTGGGGACACACGAACATTCCATCGACGAGAAGGGCCGGCTGGCAATTCCGGCCCGCTTTCGTGCTGAGCTGGCCGGTGGGATGGTCGTGACCCGCGGGTTTGATCGTTGTCTGCTGATTTTCCCCTTGCCGTTCTGGAGTGATTTGACCCGCCGCGTGAGCGCGCTGTCGTTGACCGATGAAGATGCGCGCATGTTGCGCCGGTTGCTGTTTGCCAACGCCTCCGAGCAAGAAATGGATCGGCAGGGGCGGATTTTGCTGCCCCAGAGCTTGCGTGAAGGTGGCGGCTTGGCCGATCAGGCGGTGTTGGTGGGTCTTGACACCTTTATCGAGGTGTGGGCGCCTGATCGCTGGCGCGAGGTCGAAGAGCGGCTCGCTAGTCAAGGCCCGCGCTTTGACGAACAGATGCGAAAGTTAGGGATTTAATGGTGGTGACGTTCCAACATACGCCGGTGTTGTTAGCTGAAGTCATTGCGGCGCTGGCCCCGCGTCCCGGCGGTTGCTATCTCGATGCGACCGTTGGCGGTGGCGGGCATGCGCTGGCCGTGTTGCAAGCCGCCCAACCCGGCGGGATGTTGTTGGGGATAGATGCCGATCCGGCGGCATTGGCCGCCACTGCTGAGCGACTGGCTGAGGCCGGTCTCAGCCAGCAGGCCGTCTTGCGCCATGGATCGTTCGCCGATTTGGCTGCATTGGCCACAGAGGCCGGTTTTGCCGCCGTTGATGGCATTCTATTCGATCTGGGGGTGTCGTCGTACCAACTTGATACGCCGGAACGCGGTTTCTCGTTTGCCGCCGATGGCCCGCTTGATATGCGGCTTGACCCGACGCAAGGCCCGACAGCGGCTGATCTTGTGAATCGTTTGAGCGAGCGCGAGCTAGCCGACATCATCTTTCAGTATGGCGAAGAGCACGCGGCGCGCCGGGTTGCGCGCGCGATTGTCGAACGCCGGCGCTCGCAGCCATTTCGGTCTACTGCCGATTTAGCGGCGGTTGTGGCCCGTGCCGTGGGTGGCCGTCACGGGCGGATCCATCCGGCCACGCGCACGTTTCAAGCGTTGCGGATTGCGGTCAATCACGAGCTTGACCAGTTGGCGGCGGCGTTGCCGCAGGCGGTTGCGCTGCTCACCCTTGGCGGCAAGTTGGCGGTGATCAGTTTTCATTCGCTCGAAGATCGGATCGTCAAGCAATTTCTGCGCGCTGAGGCCGCTGGTGAAGCACCACGCTTAGCCATCATCACCAAGAAGCCGGTGGTAGCCAGCGATGCAGAAGTCGCTGCCAATCCGCGGGCGCGGAGCGCCAAATTGCGAGTTGCCGTTCGGATTGCGTGAGTGCGGCTAGAGGAGGAAACGCGATGGCAGTCAGAAGCGAACAGATTCCAGCTCTGTTGGGGCGAGTACGGCTGCGCCGGATTGATCTCTCGCGGTATCTCAAGCTCGATGGCGCGCGCTATATGCTGTTGCTGGCGCTAATCTGCTGCCTGTTGAGTGTGTTAACCCTCTTGCAGAGCGGATTGGTGGCGCGGATGAACTACGAGCTGGTGGAGCTGCGCCAGCAGCAGGTGCAACTGACTCGCGAGTATTCGCAGTTGCAAGAGCAATTGGCGCGCGTGCAATCGGTCGAGGCGCGCCTCAAACGGGCCGCCGAATTGGGGTTCCGCCAACCAACGCCTGATCAGTTGCGTTATGTGCGGATTCCGAATCTGCCGAATTTAGATGAGTAACGAACGATGGCTGCCACCACTCGCCGTACACATTCGACCGCTTCCGCAACGGCTGTCACGCCGCCGGTCGGGCGTCTAGCCCGCTGGCGGCTGCAGGTGTTATTGATTGGTTGCGTGGTGATCATGCTGATCGTAACCGTGCGGTTAGTTGATTTACAAGTGGTGCGCAGCCAAGAGTTGGTCAGCAAAGCGCGGCTAGAGATTGAAACGCCGGTGCTACTGGCCCCGCGCCGGGGCCAAATTACCGATGCGAATGGCACGGTACTGGCGATGGATGTCGAACGGCAAAGCCTCTTTGCGATTCCGCCGCAGGTGCCGGCAGACCGTAAAGCTGAGATTGCCTTGCTGGTCGCCGGTCTGACCGGCGCTCCCGCCGAGCCGATTCTGTCGGCGCTTCGCTCTGACCGGCAGTGGGTGCGCTTGGCACGCTGGCTCGAACCAGAGGTGGCGGCGAAAGTGGCCGAACTCAAACTACCCGGCCTCCGGCTGGTCTACGAGCCGATGCGCTTCTATCCGCAAGGGATTACGGCGGCGCAGGTGGTAGGGGCGTTGAATCTGAATGGCGAGGGTATTAGCGGGATCGAAGCGTATTACGATCAGATGCTGCGTGGCACGGAAGGACGGGTGGAGGGCGAATTCGATCCGGCCCGCAACCCGATTGCCACCAGCCTCTCACGCACGCTGCCGCCGCAAGATGGCGCCAACCTCCAATTGACGATTGATCCGTTCATCCAGCAGGTAGCCGAGCGCGAGTTGAAGCAGGCAATTGATGAGCAAAATGCCGACGGCGGCACGATCATCGTGCTCGATCCGCGTACCGGCGCGATCCTCGCGATGGCGAGCTGGCCGTTCTTCGACCCCAACCGCTGGCAAGAGTATCCGCCGGAGGTGTACGGGCGCAATCCGGCGATTGGCGTGGTCTATGAACCGGGTAGCACCTTCAAGATGTTTACCGCCAGTGCTGCACTCAGTTCGGGTGCGGTGACGACGAGTACCACCGTGGATGATCCGGGGTGGGTAGTGCGCTATGGTCGCACGCTGCGTAATTTCGACGGTGCACCGCGCGGGCCATTGACGCTGGCCGGCATGCTTTACTATTCGAGTAATGTGGCAGCGTTGCAGTTTAACGAACTGACTGGCCCGGAAGCGTTTTACCGCACGCTGACCCGCTTCGGCTTCGGTCAACCGACCGGGGTTGATTTGGCTGGCGAAGAGAGCGGGATTGTCAATTTCTACGGCGGCGCTGGCTACAATCCGCTGACCTTTTTGATCAACGCCTACGGCCAAGCGATTTCGGTGACACCGTTACAATTGGTGCAGGCGGCGGCGGCTATCGCCAACGATGGGGTGATGATGCAGCCTTACGTCGTGCAGCGGATCTGCCGCAACGATGAGTGTGTACCGATGCAACCGCAGGTGGCGGGCAAGCCAATTGAGCCGGAGGTGGCTCGCGCTGTGCGCGAGATGCTAGTCGAGGCGGCGAACCACTACGCTCCGGTGGTTTGGGGGCCGCGCACCGGTAATTGGCGTGATCAGTGGTTGATCCCCGGCTATCGGGTCGGGGCCAAGACAGGTACCGCGTCGATCCCGTTGCCCGGTGGCGGCTATGACCCAATCTATACCATCGGTTCAGTGTTGGGGATTGCGCCGGTTGATGAGCCACGTTTTGTGGTCTTGGTCAAGATCGATCGGCCTAAGAAAGATACGCTTGGCGTGTTAACGGCGATTCCGGTTTACTACAACATTGTTGATCAGTTGCTGCGGTACGCACACGTACCGCCGGATCGGTCGCTCGTCAGTCCGGGACAACCGTAGGTGTTGGTATGGTATTCGCTCTCTCAGTTGATTATCATCTGCCGCGGTCGGCGCTCAACCAAGCTGGTTGGAACGGAGATGCTATAATGGCCTCCGCGAGGCGTTTGGCGTGCAAGGCGACGTTGGGAGGGCGATTTGATCAGGCTCGACAATTTATTGTATGGGGTGCAACCGCGCGCGACGCGACAGGAGGTGGCAGTGCCGCCGCTGTGGGCCGGACGGCTGATCGGTCCGGTGGTGACCGATTCGCGCGAGGTGACGCCGGGATCGCTCTTTGTAGCGTTGGCCGGCGAACGCACCGATGGGCATCGTTTTTTACCCGATGTGGTGGCGCGCGGCGCGGCGGCAGCGTTGGTGTCGCCGGTGACGCTCGCGGCGTTGGCTCCCGATCTGGCAGCGGCAGCCCGGCCATGGCGGTTGATCGAGCCAACCCAAAGCGCGTTGTTGGCGAACGTTCCGCCTGATGCATGCCTCCTCATCGCCGTAGACGACCCGCTGCAAGCGTTGCAGCGCGTGGCCGTCTACCATCGGCAGATGTTCACGCCAACGGTGATTGGTATCACTGGCAGCGTGGGCAAGACCTCGACCAAAGAGGTCGTCGCGGCTGTAGTAAGCCAGCGATTGCGAACCTTAAAAAGCCAACGTAGCTTTAATAGTGATGTGACATTGCCGGCTACCTTGCTCGGGCTAACTGCCGACCATCAAGTGGCAGTGCTCGAGATGGGGATGTGGGCGGCGGGTGAGATCCGCTTCTTGGCGGCGCTCGCTCGTCCCCACATTGGAATTGTGACCAATGTCGGTCCGTCGCACCTCGAACGGCTCGGCAGTATCGAGGCAATTGTCAATGCGAAAGCGGAATTGCCTGAGTCGTTGCCGGCTGATGGCTGGTGCATCCTCAACGCCGATGATCCGCGGGTGGCAGCAATGGCGGCGCGCACGTCGGCGCGGGTGCTAACGTATGGCTATGCGCCGCACGCCGATGTGCGCGTGACCGAAGTGATTAGCTATGGTCTCTACGGGATAGCGCTAACGGTCGTCTATCAAGGCGAGCAGTATCGCTTACGTACCCCCTTGATCGGGAAGCACCACGCCTATACGGCGCTGGCGGCAATCGCGACTGGTGTGGTGTTAGGTTTGGATTGGGCAGCGATTGAAGCCGGTTTGCGCGAACCCGGTGAGCAGTTGCGCCTGCGGGTGGTGCAGAGCCAGACCGGGGTGACGATTATTGACGACACCTACAATGCTGCACCGTTATCAACGATCGCCGCGCTGAACGTGTTGGCCGAGACGCCGGGCCGCCGGATCGCCGTGTTAGGTGAGATGCTCGAATTAGGGGCGGCAACCGAAGAAGGGCACCGGCAAGTGGGTGCTGCCGCTGCTCAGACGGCTGATTGGTTGGTGGCGGTTGGCCGGCAAGCGCAGACAATGGTTGAAGCGGCATTAGCGGCTGGCATGCCGCTCGATCGGGTGGCAATCTGCCCTGATAACGAATCGGCAATCGAACTGCTCAATCAGATGATCCGCTCTGGTGATTGTCTACTCATTAAAGGATCGCGCGGTGTGCAGATGGAAACAATCGTTGCCGCGCTCCAAGCCTGAGCGTTACCCCATGATAACAGGAGAAGTTGCGTGAGCGTCCTGCGTGCAGTGTTGGTTCAAGATATGGCGCGCGCCCTGTTGCTCGCCGCTGCTGCATTTGCGCTAACCCTGATCGTTGGCGCATGGTGGGTGCGATTCGCCCGCAAACATAAACTGGGCAAGCGCATCCGGCCCGATGGCCCGCAGAGCCATCTGGTCAAGGTGGGCACGCCGACGATGGGTGGGATCATGATCGTCAGCACCGTAGTTGTGTTGACCGCGCTCTTCAATCTGGTTGATCGCTGGTCAATGCTGTTGCCGCTCGGCGTGATGGTGAGTTTCGCCGTCTTAGGTGGGATCGATGATTGGTTGTCGCTGACCGGCTCGCGTTCCAAGACGCATGGCTTCACGGCCCGGTTTAAGTTTTGGATCATGATGGCGGTGGCCTTCGTCGCTAGTCTTGCGCTCTACCTACCGCAGCCATACGGGTTAGAGCACGAAGGTTTGGTGCAGATTCCCTTTGTCGGCGAGGTCAATATCGGCCTATGGTTTATCCCGCTTGCGGTGCTGATCATCGTGTTCATCTCGAATGCCGTGAACATTACCGATGGCCTCGACAGTCTGGCTGGCTGGAATTTGACCCTCGCCTTTGGCGCGTATGGCGTAATCACCTTTCTCGCCGAGCCGCGCCTCACCAACCTGATGGCGTTCTGTTTTACCGTTGTCGGTGCGTGCGCCGCTTTCCTGTGGTACAACGCCTATCCGGCGCAGGTGTTTATGGGTGATCTGGGGGCGTTGGCGTTGGGAGCAACCCTCGCCGTGGTGGCCTTGCAGTCGCAGCAATGGCTGCTCTTGCCGGTAATCGGAATTGTGTTCGTGATTGAGGCGCTTTCAACGATGATCCAGACCGGTTATTTTAAATGGACGAAATGGCGTTACGGTGAGGGCCGGCGGGTGTTTAAGATGGCCCCGCTCCACCACCATTTTGAATTGCTCGGCTGGAGCCAGCCACAGGTGACGCAACGCTTCGTGTTGATCGGGACGGTGGCGGCAATGGTGGGGATTTCGCTGGCGCTGATCTTTGGGCCGCCACGGGTCGAGACGCGGGTGAATCAGGCGCCTGCTATTATGCAAGAGCGTGATGGGGGCCGGTGATGGTTGCGGTGGCCGGAAAACGAGTGTTGGTCATGGGCTTGGGCGTGCATGGCGGCGGGTTAGGTGTGGCCCGCTGGCTATTGCGCCACGGGGCCGACGTGACAGTGACCGACCTTGCTTCGCCAGAGGCGCTGGCCGAACCGATTGCCCGCCTTAACGCTTTTGCCGCCGAACTCGGCAAGCAAGTGCGCTATACGTTAGGTGAACATCGCGCCGAAGATATTCGTGCCGCCGAGATGCTGGTGGTTAATCCGGCGGTGCGTCCCGACTCGCCGTGGCTGGCGCTGGCCCGCTCGTGCGGCGTGCCGATCGAAACCGAGATGACCCTCTTTTTCCGTGCTTGCCCCGGCCCGATCCTCGGTGTAACCGGCACTAAAGGCAAAACGACCACCACCTTGTTGTTGGCAGCAATGATCCGGCAACGCTATCCCGATACGGTAGTGGCAGGCAATCTGCGCGTCTCGGCGCTCGAGGCGCTCGATCAGATCGGTTCGCAGACGCCGGTGGTGCTGGAATTGAGCAGTTTTCAGCTCGAACGATTGGGTGAAGCGCGGCTGAGTCCGGCATACGCCCTTCTGACCAATCTGGGGAACGATCATCTTAATTGGCACGGTTCACTCGCAGCCTATGCCAATGCCAAACGGCAGATTATGGCCCATCAAGGGCCGGACGGCGTCGCGGTCTTGCCGCCGGAACAGGCGCAGGAGTGGGGCGGCGGGAGGCAAGGGGTGATCAGCTACAGCCTGACCGATCCGACCGCTGATGCGACGGTAACGGCTGATGGCGCATTTCGCTATCGCGATGTGATCCTGTTTCACCGGTCAGATCTACGGTTGCCGGGGGAACACAACGCGGCCAATGCGTTAGCGGCGGCGACGCTGGCCTACCGGTTTAGGATTGACCCTACCGCCATTGCAGCGGCGCTGCATACTGTGAGCAGCGTTGAACACCGGCTCGAACTGGTAGCGACGATCGATGGTGTACGCTATATTAATGACACCACTGCAACGAATCCGGCAGCCACCGCAGTGGCGCTGGCGACGGTGCCGGGGCCAATTGTATTGTTGGCTGGCGGGGCCGACAAGAATCTGGATTTAGCGGCATTAGCAGACTCCATTGCGAAAGGCGCCGCAGCGGTCGTGCTCTTGGCCGGCAGCGCTACGCCGACCCTGCGAGCATTGTTACAAGCGCAAGCGCCGTCGTTGCCGGTGATCGGCCCCTTCGATGATTTGCGAGTCGCTGTGGCGCAGGCTCGCATGCTCGCTCAACCCGGCGGTGTTGTATTGCTCTCACCCGGCTGCGCGAGTTTCGGCATGTTTCGGAATGAATTTCATCGCGGCGAAGCGTTTCGCCTCATTGTGCGCGAGTTGGCTGCCGTTCGCGCCGGGGAGCAAGCTCATGGCACGCCCGCCTAATGAACCCGACGAGATCGAAGAGTTTTTGCGCCGGGCCGAACGGGAATTTGGCCGCCGGTCTGATGTGCCCGATGAGCCACCGCGGCCCGCACCCCTGCTGCCGCCGCGCCCGGTCGTGACGTATAGCCTGCTCTGGGCGATTGGGATGGTGTATGTGTTAGCCAGTGCCCTCAGCGGCTCTGTCTTCCAACCAGCGTTTCCGGTGTTGGTGGCGCTAGGGGCGAAGGTGAATGAGCGGATCGCTAACGGCGAAGTGTGGCGGTTGCTGACAGCCGTCTTTCTACATGCCAATCTGATCCATATCCTCTTCAACGGTTACGCGCTCTCGGTGTTGGGGCCGGAAACTGAACGCTTCTATGGGCACGGGCGGTTTCTGACGCTCTACATGCTTAGCGGGCTAGGCGGCAGCATCGCGTCGTATGCGCTCTCACCGGCGCCGGCAGTTGGCGCGAGTGGTGCAATCTTCGGCTTGATCGGCGGTTTAGGCATCTTTTACTACCTCAACCGGCAAGCGTTGGGTGAATTCGGCCGCAATCAGGTGCGCGGCATTGCAGCGATTGCCTTTATCAACCTGCTGATCGGGTTTGCCGCGCAAGGGGTCATCGATAATTGGGGGCATTTGGGAGGGTTGGTCAGTGGCGTGCTGATCGGGATGGCGCTGTCGCCCCGGCTTACGATTGACCTGCGCTTCTTTCCGCCGTTGCTGATCCGGCGCTTTCCGGCGCAGGGCTGGCTGTGGGCAATGGCGATTACTCTGGTGATGATGGCGCTAGTGCGTTTAGTCACCCCGGCGTAACGGCGGGTTTGCCACCGGTTGTCGATGAACATGCCGATAGGGAGTGTGGCAAGCAAACTACCGGGCGTTTCCGATAGGTGTGCTCGCGCTAGCGCAAGCATTGCTGCGATCGCGCCACCCGTGTTTCGGGCGAGTGAGAGGGGCGCGGGCCGTTGGCCCGCCAAGTGCGAGTTCAAGGGTGGAGAGAACCCATAAGCGAAGATGAGGGTAATGGCTGTGCGATGCGCCGGTTCACCCTCACCCCCAGCCCCTCTTTCACTAATGCGGAAAAGGGGAGTGCAGAGCCGGTCTTTGAGGCAGCGCACAGCGATCAACGGTTGTACTCGACCAAATGATCTATCCGCTCCTCAAGGGGCGAGACAGGGACGCGGGTCAGCGGCCCGCGCTCGCAGCAGAAGATCGCTCGCTCAGCGCCGATCGCCTTGCAGCCGGTGACGGAAGTATCACATTCAGTCTACAGTTGCGAGCACGATGAAAGAGGACAGTATGACCAACTCTGAACCATCACCTGCTACAATCCCGCTGTTCGATCGCGCCACGCACCCACCTGATCGGGTATTGCTGGCGACCGTAATTGGTCTAACAGCGTTCGGGCTGGTGATGGTCTATAGCGCCAGCTTTGTCGAGGCGGCGGTGTTCAAAAGCAATCTGTTCTACTATGCCTTGCGGCAGATTACCGGTGCGCTCATTGGTTTTGGGATAATGTTCGTCGTGCAACGGATCGATCACCGGATCTGGCAACGCTATTCGATCCATCTGATGGTTGGGGCGCTGGTCTTGTTGGCAGTCGTGTTGATCTTGCCGGCCAGTATGACCGAGGTCAACGGCGCGCGGTCGTGGATCCGCTTCGGCGAAGGGTGGCTTGGCATTTTCAGTCTTCAGCCGTCAGAATTTGCCAAACTGGCGATGATTATCTACTTTGCCCATTGGCTCTCACGGCGCAGCCACCGGCTCGGCAATGTAACGTATGGGTTAGCGCCGTTTGCGGTGATGCTAGGGTTTATCTGCGGTCTAATTATGCTACAACCCGATTTAGGCACCACCATCGTGGTAGTTTTGATCGGGGGCGCAATCTTCTTTGCTGCGGGTGCGAATCTCTTGCACGTCGGCGGCGCGGCGCTATTGGGGGCAACGGCATTTTGGGCGCTGATCGTGACCTTTCGGAGCGGGCGGTGGGAAGCGTTTCTTGATCCATGGTCACGGGCCAGCGCCGAGGGGTATCAGATCATCCATGCACTGTACGCGCTAGGCAGTGGCGGGATCTTCGGTCAAGGCGTAGGGATGAGTCGGCAAAAGCATCTCTGGTTGCCGCAGCCGCATACCGATACCATCTATGCGATTATCGGCGAAGAATGGGGGTTAGTTGGCACACTTGCCGTCTTGATCGCGTTTGTCATTATCGCCGCTCGTGGCTACCGGATTGCAGCGCGCGCGCCATCACCGTTCGCGGCACTGATGGCGGTCGGGATTACATCGTGGTTGGTGTTTCAGGCATTTATTAACATTGCGGTCACGGTCGCGCTCATTCCGTTTACCGGCTTGACGCTGCCGTTTCTGTCGTATGGCAGCTCATCGCTGATCAGTTGTTTAATGGCAGTGGGCATCTTGTTGAACATTTCACGCCATGTTGATCGGTCAGAACCAGTTAGTACAACATCCAAACGTTACCTCCAAACCGAACCCCCTCCGTCTGATCCTGTCGGGTGGCGGAACTGGCGGCCACGTGTATCCCGCCTTAGCCGTCGCCAACGCGCTCGCTGAAGGGGTGCAGGTAGTGTATGTTGGTAGTGTGGGCGGGATGGAAGAGCGGATTGTCGCCCGCGAGAGCGCGTTGCCGTTTCGCGCCTTGCCGGCAGCGGCCATCCGCGGGCGCGGGCCGGTGCAGATAATGCGGTCACTGCTGATCCTGCTACGCGGTGTGGTGGCGGCCGTGCAGTTGCTCGGTCGCGAACGACCAGACGCAATCCTCGGCACCGGCGGGTATGTCTGTGTGCCATTGTTCGTTGCCGCCAAACTCCGGCGTATTCCCACGATGATCTACCTGCCCGACGTGGTACCCGGTTTGGCGGTGCGATTGCTGAGCCGGATCGCCGATCTGACAGCGGTGAGCGTGAGCGATGCCTTGCCGCGGCTGGGGTTGCACGAAGGCCACCGCCGGGCGATTGTCACTGGTTATCCGGTGCGGCCCGAACTGTTTACGATCGATCGGGCGGCAGCGCGGGCCGCGTTTGGGATTGCGCCCGACCAAATGGTCTTGCTCGTTTATGGCGGTAGCCGGGGGGCGCGGAGCGTGAATCGGGCGATTGCTACACTCTTGCCAACGTTGCTGCCGCTTTGTACCATTATTCACGTCTGTGGACGCGAAGGCGATCAGGTATGGTTGGAAGAAGCGGCGGCGCGCCTTGAACCAGCGTTGCGCGCGCGCTATCTGCTCTTCCCCTATCTCGAAAGCGGCAGCGCACAGAGTATGACGGCGGCGCTGGCAGCGGCAGATGTGACCGTCTGCCGCAGTGGCGCTTCGACATTAGCCGAATTGCCGGCGGTGGGGTTGCCGGCGGTGTTGGTACCCTATCCGTATGTGCATCAAGATGAAAATGCTGATTATCTGGTGCAACGCGGTGCGGCACTGAAGGTCGCCGATCAGGCGATGCTGGGTAATGGTGATCCAGCCGAAGGGCCGCTCGCGCAGGCGGTGCGGCAATTACTGACGGATGGGGGGATGCGGAAGCAGATGGCAGCTCGTAGCCGCGCGCTGGCCCGTCCTGATGCGGCCCACGCTTTGGCTATGGCGCTGATTGGCCTCGCGCAGAGGAGTTCGGCATGATTGAGCAATGGATGGTGCTCCCCCTTGGGCAGACAGCTATTACTGTTAATCTCAACGGCGTGACGATTTTGCTCATTCTGATGGCGTTGGGTGGTTATGCCGGTTATCAGCAGGGTTTGCGCAATCTGTTGACCCTTGCGATTTGGACAATTATTGCGTATGTGTTGTGCGTGCGCGGCGGTACATTTGTGGTTGAGGTGATTAACCGGTTGTGGGTCAATGCGCCGCGCTTCGTGGCGTTTCTGATCGGGAATGATCCCACCCTAGCCCCGTCGCTCGACCCGCTGATCACGCCGGGATTTCAGGTGCCACTCTTCTTTCGCACCATGGCCTTTATTGCATTGATCTTGCTGGGAATGTTTTTTGATAGCAAGGCCGCTTGGAAGGGGCCGCCCAAGGAAAAGCTAGCTCGCCCGCTGGGCCTGTTTGTAGGTGCATTGATTGCGCTTCTCTGGTCGAACGCGGCAGTCGTGTTCTGGCGTGAGTTTATCGAGGGCGGCGGCACATTTGAAGGGCCGATTGCGACCTTCTTGAATGTGTTGCCTGATGTTAGCATCTTGTTACCTTCGCTGATTGCCATCTTCTTTATGATTTTGGGTTTGCTGATCTTGTTCAACTTCCCAAAGGTCTGGAAGCCGTGAGTCACTATCACATCATCGGAATTGCTGGGGCTGGCATGAGCGCCATTGCCCACCTGTTGCTTGACCAAGGCCATACGGTTAGCGGGTCTGATCTGGCTGCTAATCGGGCGACGGCGGCGTTGGCGTTGCGGGGGGCGCAGATTTGGCAGGGTCACGACGCAGCGTATGTACGTGGAGCCGATATTGTGCTAGCCACTGCCGCCATTCGTGGCTCGCATCCTGAACTCGAAGCAGCCGCTGCGCTCGGTATTCCCCGCCTGAGCCGGGCCGATCTCTGGCGCACATGGTCGGCCCAGCGTCCGGTCATCGCAGTTGCTGGCACCCACGGTAAGACGACCACCAGTGCGATGACGGCGCTGGCCCTGCGGGCCGGTGGCATTCCGTGCGGCTTTCTCATCGGCGCCGAGGCGCCCGATCTTGGCGGAAGCGCGCAGTGGGGCGACCCGGCAGCGCCGCTGGTGATCGAGGCCGATGAGTATGATCGGGTATTTCTGGCCCTGACGCCGGCGCTGGCGATTGTCACCAACGTCGAGTGGGATCATCCCGATATCTACCCATCTGCCGATGCATATGCCGCAGCGTTTGCAACCTTTGCCCGGCAGGTGCGCGATCCGCGCCGTTTGTTGCTCTGCGCCGATGATCCCGGCGCGGCGGCGTTGGATAGCGATGGCCAAGCTCGCCTCTATGGGATCGACGAACAGATTGCGTGCGATCCGGTTTCGTGCCGGCTGGCCCCACTCGATTGGACGGCGAGTCGGGTGGAGGCCGCCGCGACTGGCCAGCAGTTCGAACTCTGGTATTACGACCGGCGGACATTTGCCCGCCGGTTGGCGGCGGGGGTGACGTTGGCGGTGCCCGGCTTGCATAACGTGCGCAACGCGACAGCGGCGTTGGCGGCGGCGGCGTTATGGGGGGCCGATCTCAGCGCAGCAGCGGTGGCGCTGGCAACGTATCGCGGCAGTAGTCGGCGGTTTGAATGGCGCGGCGAGGCGGCGGGGGTGACGGTGATTGATGATTATGCGCATCACCCGACCGAAGTGCAGGCCACTATCGCAGCGGCGCAGCAGCGTTACCCCGGCCAGCGGGTGATCGTCTACCTGCAACCGCATACTTTCAGCCGCACGCGCAGTTTGTGGGAAGCGTGGCCCGATGCTTGCCGAGAAGCGGCGGTGGTGCTAGTGGGCGATGTTTATCCGGCCCGTGAGCAGGGTGATCCGGCGGCACTGGCGGCTGAGCTGGCGGCGCATCTGGTGGCTCACGGCATCACTGCCCATTACGCTGGCGCTCCAACCGCAGCGGTGACGCTGATCGCCACCGTGGCCCGGCCCGGCGATGTGGTCTTGACCCTCGGTGCGGGCGATAGCGATCGGGTAGCGGCGTTGACGTTGGAACGGTTGCGCGCTGCGCAGACGGAGGCCATCTATGAATGAGACGCTGCCAATCACGCTTCACACCGATGAGCCGATGGCGCGCCATACCTCATGGCGGGTAGGAGGGCCGGCGCGCTATTATGCTGAACCGGCCACCCCTGATGAGGCGATCGCATTGGCGGCGTGGGCGACCGCCCAAGGCTTGCCGTTGATCTGGGTGGGTCGCGGCACCAATTTACTGGTGCGTGATGAGGGCTTTGCCGGTGTGATCGCGTCGTATCGCGGCCAGCGCTGGGCATTGCGCGAAGCAGGTGATGAGGCAGAGTTGTGGATCGAGGCAGGTGCGCCGATGGCAGGCACGGCGCGCCGGTTGGCGGCAATGGGCTGGGCAGGTTTGGAATGGGCCGAAGGGTTGCCCGGCGCGATCGGCGGCGCGATTGTCGGCAATGCCGGTTGCTATGGTGGCGATACCGCCAGTGTGCTGATTGCTGCCGAGCTATTGCTCAACGGACGCGAACGGGTGGAGTGGCCGGTGAGCGCGTTGGCGTATGCGTACCGCGAGAGCGCGCTCAAGCATCTGGTGGCGGAAGGCATTCCCCCGCTGGTGTTGGCCGGACGCTTTCGCCTGCGGCGGGCCGATCCGGCGGTCTTGGCGGCGCGGATGGCAGCGATTGCCGCCGAGCGGAAACGCAAAACGCCGGCGGGCAGTTCGTGCGGCAGCGTATTTAAAAATCCACCCGGCGAGAGCGCTGGGCGCTTGCTCGAAGCTGCCGGTCTCAAAGGCGTACAGATCGGCGACGCCGAGATCAGCCCGATCCACGCCAACTACATCGTTAATCGCGGCCAAGCCCGTGCTGCCGACATTCTGGCTCTGATCGAACTGGCTCGCGCTACTGTTGCCGAACGGTTTGGGATAACGTTGCAACTTGAGGTTCGGGTGATTGAGGGCGTGGGGAGATAGGGGGCGCGGGCGAGCTGAGCTGCCTGCGCTCCGAGGATGGGAAGAGGGTGTGGGATGCCGGCCCACAGAAGGATTAAAAAGTTGCGTACTGAAAAACCTGCTTGATCCATTACTGAGTCTGCTATCGTTTCAAATGCTTAGCTCAAATCAAATTCAAGATCAACATGAACGAAATCCTGCGCAAAATTTTCCTGACTACTTCGTTTATTCAAAAAACGATCGGTTCAGCGATCGATGATACGGTTCCGGGAGGCGGCCAATGAGCCAACCGATCACGATTGCCGTCATCTTCGGCGGGCAGAGCGGTGAACACGAGGTATCGCTGGTTTCAGCGCATGCCGTGATCAATAACCTCGATCCCAAACGATACCACATCGAAACCATTGGTATCGGCAAAGACGGCTGCTGGTGGCACGGCACCGGCGCGTTAGCGGCGTTGATGGCAACCGCCGATCCGGCCCGCTTGCCGGCCAGTGCTACGATGGCTACTCCCGGCCCGGTGCGCGAATTAGGGCGAGTTGGCGCGCCGGGGTGGGCTTTGCCTGCGGCTGATGTCTACTTTCCTGTATTGCACGGGCCGTATGGTGAAGATGGCACCATACAGGGGTTGCTCGAGCTGGCTGGCGTGCCGTATGTCGGTTGCGGCGTCGCGGCCAGCGCTGTCGGTATGGATAAGGGCTTGATGAAAGCGGCCTTTGCCGCCGCTGGCTTGCCGGTGTTGCCGTGGTTGCTAGTGCGGCGCGCTGAATTGGCGGCCATCGAGTCGGTATGCGACCGGATCGAAGCGGCGTTACGCTTCCCAATCTTTGTCAAGCCGGCCAATCTCGGTAGTAGCGTTGGCGTCAGCAAAGCACGTGATCGGGCGGAATTGATCGCTGCGCTGCACGAAGCTGCCCGCTACGATCGCCGGATCGTGGTCGAGCAAGGCATCCCGGCGCGCGAAATCGAGATTTCGGTGTTGGGGAACGATCAGATTGAAGCCAGCATTCCCGGCGAGATCATTCCCGCCGGTGAGTGGTATGACTACCACGCCAAGTATATCGATGGCGGCTCGCAAACGATTGTGCCGGCGGCGCTCACGCCAGTCCAGATCGCGCAGGTGCAGGCGCTGGCGATACAGGCCTTTCAAGCGATTGATGGGGCGGGGTTGGCGCGGGTTGATTTCTTGCTCGACCGCGATCAGGGCACCATCTGGCTAAATGAGGTGAATACGATGCCCGGTTTTACGCCAATCAGTATGTACGCCAAGATGTGGGCCGCGAGCGGCCTGCCTTATCCCCGGCTGCTCGACCGGCTGGTGGCATTGGCGTTAGCGCGGGCCGGACATAGGGCATAACCGGCGGGAGTGAAGGGTATACACAAGATTATGGAATACAATCCGCCAAACACACGCGAACGAGTTGCCGCGCGCCGGCAGCGAGCGCGCCGGCCCAGTGATAAACCGGCTGTGCCGGGTTGGCGCCGGCGCTTGCTTGATAGCTTGCACAGCGGGCGGATTGCCAGCGGCGCAATCTTTGCCGTGAGCTGTTTGGCCCTCTTTTATGCGCTCTTCAGCAGCCAATTCCGCGTGCAGACTGTCGAAGTAGTAGGGGTGGAGTTTCTTAGCCCTGAGCGGATTGTGGACGCTATCCCGTTGCGCGGGCGGCCAATCTGGCTGATTGATGAAGAGCAGACGATCGCGCCGTTGCTGGCTAGTCCCTTTGTCGAGCATGCCCGGCTGAGTCTGATCCTGCCCGACCGGGCGCGGATTGTGATTGTCGAGCGCCAGCCGGCGGTCTATTGGCGCACTGGCGGGATCGATTATCTGGTTGACCGGCAGGGCTATGTGATTGAGCCGGCGCCGGCGCCGCCGCCAGACGATGCGCTTGTCATCGTTGATACTTCTCATTTGCCGGTCGAACCGAATATGCGGCTCGACACCGACGCTTTGGCGCTGGCGCGCGAACTGGCTCTGTTGTTGCCGAATGAGTTGGGTTTGCAACCGGCCCAGATCGGCTGGGATTTCGGTTTAGGCGTCTTTGTGCGTACCGCCCAAGATCAGATGATCGTGTTTGGCCGCAGTGAGCGGCTCGAACGCAAACTGACGATATTGGCGTATGTGCTTTCTGATGGTACACCATTTACCTATCTCGATTTACGACCGATCAACCCATATTACCAAAACCGCACCGACGGCAGGCCGTGAGCGCCGTCTGCGGCAGGCAGCGAGGACACTATGGCACGAACCATGGCACGCACCATTGTCGGGATAGATGTTGGCACAAACAAAATCTGTACTATCGTCGGCCAAATCGGCGATGGTCGGCGGCTGAATATTCTTGGCGTGGGAATGGTGCCCAGCCGTGGGATTGATAAAGGGGTGGTCGTCAATATCGACGATGCGGCCTCGGCTATTGAGGCCAGTCTGGAAAAGGCCGAGCGGGCCAGCGGGTTGCGTATCAACCATGCCTTTGTTGGGATTGCCGGGCGCCATATTTCCTCACTTAATAGCCGGGGGGTGGTGGCGGTGCAGGATCCCGATGGGATTTCGCGCCACGATGTGGCGCGGGCCATCGAAGCGGCGCAGGCCGTAGCATTGCCGACCCAGCGCGAGATTATTCACATTATTCCCCGTGCCTATGTGATCGACGGCAACGATGGTATTCGCGATCCGATCGGGATGAGCGGCCTACGGTTGGAAGTAGAGACCCACATCATCACTGGCGAAGCAATGGCGATTCAAAACCTGATTCGCAGCGTCGAGCGGGCCGGGGTCCAGATCGACGATCTGGTCTTGCAACCGTTAGCCGCTGCGGAAGCAGTGCTCAGCGATGACGACAAAGAGCGCGGGGTGATGCTGATCAATATTGGCGGCGCGACAACCGACCTCGCAATTTTTGCCCAAGGCGGGGTGTGGCACACCGGCGTGATCCCGGTGGGCGGTCAGCACTTTACCAACGATATTGTCTACGTGCTGCACACGCCGCCCAACACCGCCGAATATCTCAAACTGCGCTATGGCAGCGCCATCGCCGGCAACCCGCCGGCGCCGGGTGACGAAAGCGATCTGATTGATGCCGAGACGTTGACGGTAGGGGAAAAGCAGCAGATCAGCGCCTATCTGCTAAGACAGGTCTTGCAAGCGCGCGCCGAAGAACTGATCGAGTTGATCGTCGACGAAGCGCGGCGCAGCGGCTACGAGAGCATGTTGCCGGCGGGCATCGTCTTGACCGGCGGTGGCGCGCAGCTCAGCCGGTTCGACGATTTGTTGCGCGACGATTTGCGGTTACCGGTACGCATCGGCATTCCTAGCGGGTTAGGCGGCTTACACGACGCTCTTGACTCGCCGGCGTATGCAACGGCCGTTGGGCTTTTACGATGGGGAATGCGGTACGGCGGGCGGCCGCTTGAGCAGTCTTCGTCTGATGATACGAGTTCGCTATACGAGCGCTTCCGCCGCTGGTTGCGCGAATTATTGCCATAACACTACCCAAGGAGGTTCGCACATGGTTGATCGGAGCAGCAATGGCTTCTCGCTCGAAGACTTCGCCCAGATCAAGGTGGTTGGCGTTGGCGGCGGCGGCAGCAATGCAGTGGATCGCATGATTGCCGCTGGCGTGCAGGGGGTCGAATTTATTACCGTCAATACCGATGTGCAGGCATTGATGCACTCGTTGGCACCGGTGCGGATTCGCATCGGTGACAAGCTCACCCGCGGCTTGGGCAGCGGCGGCAATCCAGTGATTGGGCAGAAGGCGGCGGAGGAGAATCAGGAAGATATCTACGAGCAGTTGAAGGGCGCTGATATGGTCTTTGTCGCTGCCGGTATGGGTGGCGGCACCGGCACCGGCGCGTCGCCGATCATCGCCGGGATTGCCCACGACCTCGGCGCGCTAACGGTTGGCGTCGTGACCCGCCCCTTCACCTTTGAAGGTAATCACCGTCGCAAAGTGGCCGAGGCCGGCATCGAACAGTTACGCCCGGTGGTTGATACCTTGATCGTCATTCCTAATGACCGCCTGTTGCAAACGGCCAGCAAGAATACCACGTTCCAACAGGCGTTTCTGATGGCTGATGATGTGTTGCGCCAAGGCATTCAGGGCATTTCTGACCTGATCACCCAGCGCGGTCTGATTAATGTGGATTTCGCCGACGTCAAGACGATTATGGCCCAGCAAGGTTCGGCTTTGATGGCGGTCGGGTATGGTAAGGGCGACACTCGCGCGCTTGATGCGGTCAATCAGGCGATTGCCAGCCCCTTGCTCGAGGTCAGCATCGATGGGGCGAAGGGCGTGCTCTTTAACATCACCGGCGGCGAAGATCTCGGCATTATGGAAGTCTACGAGGCAGCCGATATTGTCGCCAAGCAGGTTGATCCCGACGCCAATATTATCATCGGCGCCGTGATCGATCCCAACTTCCCGCCCGGTGAAATCAAGATCACGCTGATCGCGACCGGTTTTGATATGAACCGCAACTCCAACGTGCAACGCACCCGCTCGTATCCAACCGCAGCGACCAGCACCAGCCAAGCGACCGGGCAGATTGGCGGGCAGCCGGCCCAGCGCCCCAAGCAGACGACCCCGGCGCCGGTGCAGCCACCCGTGCAACCGGTGCGTCCGGCTATGCCCAACGACGATCTCGACATCCCGCCCTTCTTGCGCGGGCGCGATCGCAATCGCCAGCGGTGAGATGAAGTTCGGTTCTAGCGAGTACAGCAGGCTAACGCTTGAGCAGTGATGTATGGAGTGCGGTAGTCAGACTGCCGCACTCCAGAGGCCGGGAAGCTAAAACCCAACCGCAAACCCGCTTTGGTGCTCCACCCACCGCTACGGTGCGCGCAGGGTGAAACCTATCATTGTTGCCAAATCGCGCACGATCGCCTGAGCGGCGCTCACATCGCGACCCTCAGTGGCGGCATCGATGATCATGCCGGCCATCGTGTGCAGTGTCGCCAATGCTGCCGGCGTATCCAGATCATCGTCCATCGCCGCAATCACATCAGCGCGGCCACGGCTCACATCGAGCGAACTATGGTCGCCACTGTTGATGGTCAAGGCCCGGCGTAGATCGGCAGCGTACTGCTCGTAGCGCGCCACTGCATCGCGCCGGTAGTCAAATTCCTCGCGGTAGTGTTCGCTGAGCAAATACCAGCGGATCGCGTCGGGGTGGTGGATCTGTAACGCATCGCGGGCAAAGACCAAATTCCCCAGCGACTTGCTCATCTTCTCGCCATCGAGCCAGACCAATCCGACGTGTATCCAGTAGCGCGCGAAGGGCTTTTTGCCGGTGGCTGATTCGCTCTGCGCGATCTCGCACGAGTGATGCGGGAAGATGAGATCAGCTCCGCCGCCGTGCATGTCGATCTGATCGCCTAAATAGCGTTTCGACATCGCACTGCACTCGATATGCCAACCCGGACGACCCATCCCCCACGGACTCGCCCACTTCGGTTCGTCCGGATTCCCCCGTTGCCAGAGCACAAAATCGAGCGGATCGCGCTTACAGGGGTCATTGGGATTGTTACCGCGCTGATTGGCAATTGCCAGCAACTCGGCATAACCCATACGTGCCATCCGCCCGAAATCGGGGTCGGTTTGAATGCTGAAATAGACGTTGCCATCGACGACGTAAGCATGGCCGAGTTCGATGAGACGCTCGATGATCGGAATCATCGTGCCGATTTCCTCGCTCACCCGTGGGAAGAAGGTGGGCGGCAGAATGTTGAGACCGGCACAATCAGCGCGCAACTGGGCAATTTGGCGTTCGGCCAGCTCGTACCAATCCACCCCATCGCGGCGGGCGCGCTCGAAGAGCGGATCATCAACGTCGGTCACGTTCTGGCAGTAGCGTACTGTCGCGCCGTGCCATTGCAGATAGCGCACCAACACGTCAAAGACGATAAAGGTGCGCACGTGCCCCATATGAGTGGTATCGTAAGGCGTTACTCCACAGACGTAGAGTGTTACCGGACGGTCAGTGGGGATAGTAAATGGTTCGCGGATCCGGGAAAACGTATTAAAAAGCTGCATAGAGAGTGTCCTTTGCTGAAGCCATCAGGCATCGCGATTCTGCTGCTCTCTACTATGGTAGCACTAATTAACATTGCTGCGTTGCTCTGAACTCATCAAGAGCCGGCCCCCGGGGCCGGCTCTTCGATCATAAACCTATGGGCCAGTTCTATGGCGTAGCTACCGGTACCTTCGCCGCGATGTCGGGCGCCACCTCAAGCACGGCTGCCGACATCCAGCCGGTCTGGCCATCGGGTAGGCGCACAACGTACCAATTGGCGCGCTGGCCTTCGAGTAGCACTTCGGTATTAGACGGCACGACCGTGATAATCCGAAAGGAGGTACCGGGGCCGTTACGCAGATTCGCTGCCACGTTGACACGCCCAACCAAGCGTTCAGCGGTGGGTGTGACCGTGCTTGGCGGAACGAGCACAATCGTGACTGGTGAACGGGTTGGTTGTGGCGTCACCGGTGTGACAGTCGGCAAGCGGGCTAAGGTAGGGAAGGGACTGGGAGTAGGCGGCAGCGCTGCCGCCAGATCAGTACAGGCGGTGAGCAGTAACGCACCGCTCAACCACAGGCACCACCACCAAGCAGAGAGTTTTTGGTTCATAGGAGTTCCTGTTGCACGTGCGATCACGGAGGTGAGGAATGACAGCAAATATTCCCTGCTAACAGTCTACCAATTGTGTAGCTGAAGCGAGGGTGTCAGATCGAGTGGAATCTTAGCATCAAACCTGCGGTAGCGACAGGGCTGAGTGACAAGAGTGATGAGTCCCGTTTGGGGAGGTCATCGATCAGACTAGCAATGACCCGCCGCGGAAGAGTTGGGCTAGGGTTACGATGGCTCTCACCTCCCCGGCCCCGACGGCGGGCGAGGGGGGAGTCGCATGGCAGCACAGGCATTGCTGCAACGGAACCCAACAACGCTCGCTCTTGCACCAGTGGGAGCGGGGCTGGGGTAAGGGTTCTTGAGGGCTGGACATAAACCAAAAACGTCTGTGCGATCGCACAGACGTTTTTAGTATCTGGTCGGGGCGAGTGGATTTGAACCACCGACCTCCGCGACCCGAACGCGGCGCTCTACCAGGCTGAGCCACGCCCCGATATACTTTTTCGTGGTGCCGAAGGTGGGACTTGAACCCACACGGGGGTTGATCCCCAGCGGTTTTTGAGACCGCCGCGTCTGCCATTCCGCCACTTCGGCGCGACAGTCCAGATTATAGCAGCCATTGCGTTGTTCGTCAAGGTGAGGCATAGTAACAATGGAGTGAGTCAATATCCTAACATTATTGTAGTGCTAACTGAAAGTTGTACTAGCATTTATCATATTTTAATCAAAAATTAAAGAATAAAAGTGTTTTTAATTTCAAATAGCATCTTTTTAAAATAAGATATCGGTTGGAAGAAAATAGTTCAGTTTTATGAAACGAGCAGTTTTGCAGTGTTATTATCTTGTAAGAGCATTTCGCATGCTATTTCTGAACATTTCATACTTTCTTTGTAAGGAATAGCCAAACGGTTATGTGGAAACGAGAGAGATTTTGTAACGAAGGCGGTTTTAGCGTATGTCTCAATAGTTTGACAAAAGATGTTTGTCTAGTCATGTTCCTGAGTAATCTTTTATTGTTAAGTATATAATATCGAAATTATCAAATGGTTTTTGTGAACATAGTGTACTTGATTCAAACCCTATTGACAGAAATAACGAAATGCGATAATATTGATGCACCGTGGATCGCAAAAAGTTAAGACAGCGAGGTGCAATGGTATGCAACGAATGCTCAGTCGCAGAGGATTTCTGAAGGTCATGGCGATGACAGCAGCTCTTTTTTCCTCGTGGGGGAAGGCTGCACTGGCGGCTGGAAGTAAGCTTAAACCGTGGCTAGCGCCAAGCTTGCCTTACAAATCGGTGAAGGTAGGGAATGTAGCCGATCTAACTGTTAACAAGCCGGTCACGTTCAACTATCCTGATGCAAACACTCCGGCTGTTCTGGTGAAGCTTGGTAAGCCTGCTCTGGGCGGTGTCGGTCCACAAAATGACATTGTGGCGTTCTCGGGTGTTTGCACGCACATGGGGTGTCCGATTCAGTACCAAGGTGAGCGGTTTGTCTGTAGATGTCACTACTCAATGTTCGATCCAGCCAAAGCGGGCCAGACGTACCAAGGTTTGGCTAGTACGTGGTTGCCGCAAATCACGTTAACCGTGGACAAGAAGGGTGATATCTACGCAACTGCAGTTAATGGGCTTATCTGGGGTCGAGCGAAGAACATTTAGCGAACACCCAAGAGGAGTGGTACTCTATGAGCATTCTTCCGCGCTTTGATCAAGTTCCCCTTCCACCTACCAGTGCGACTGAGTACAACACGGTCTGCCAGTTTTGCAATGTCGGTTGTGGATACAAGGTGTACGTTTGGCCGGTCGGCGAGCAGGGCGGCTTGAAAGCAGATGAAAATGCGTTCAAAGTCGATTTTACGAAACCGCAGGCAGTGCTGAAAGGCCAGAGCTACACCGAGGTTATGCACTCGACGACAGTTGGTAAGGACGGTCGAGAGTACAATATTGTGATTGTACCAGCAACAAATAGTCCGATTAATCAGGGCAATTACTCCTACCGCGGTGGCTCCAATGCGCTGACGATGTGGAGCCTTGATCGCGGGACGCAAGATCGGCTAACGTATCCCTTGTTGCGGGTAGGTGATCAGTTCCAAGCCATTACTTGGGATGACGCCCTTGCCCTCATGGCAGGTATCATTAAGGGTATTCGTGATCGTGACAAGAACGATGATAACATCGCCGTAAAGTGCTATGACCACGGCGGTTCGGGTGCTGGTTTTGAAGACAACTATGGTGCGGGTAAGCTGTTTTTCACTGCGCTCTCGGTCAAGCACATTGCCATCCACAACCGTCCGGCCTACAACTCGGAGGTGTGGGGTAGCCGTGAACGGGGTGTGCATGAGCTAAACTACGACTACAGCGATGCTCGACTTGCCGATACTGTCGTGCTGTGGGGAGCGAACTCTTACGAAACGGCGACCATTCTTTACACGCAGCATATTCTTGAGAACATTCAAGGATCGACGGTTGCCGAGAAGAAGAAGGTGTTTGACAAGGATGAACCTGCCGAGGCAGGATATCTGATCGTCATCGATCCACGGAAGACATCTTCGTATACCGTTGCGGAAGCGGTGGCAAAGAATCGGGTGCTGTTGCTCCAGCCGAACTTTGGCACCGACTACATCTTGGCCAACGCGATCGCGCGCGTGGTTTGGGAGCGTGGCTACTACGATAAAGCCTATCTAGAGGCACGCACCGATATGAAGCTCTTCGAGGATTACAAGAAGAAGAGCCTCAAGCTGGATGTGAAGTACAACGAGTTTATGGCCCAAGCCGAGCGCATTACCGGTGTGCCAAAGGCACAAATTGAGCAAGCGGCCGATTGGATTGCAAAGCCAAAGGGGAATAAGTTCAAGCGGCGCACGTTGACCATTTATGAGAAGGGCATCATTTGGAACATGAAAAATTATGACCAAGTGGCAGCCCTTGTCCAGCTCGCCGTCTTGACGCATAACATCGGTCGGCCCGGTACAGGCTGTGGTCGCCAAGGTGGTCACCAAGAGGGTTATGTCCGTCCACCATCACCGACACCCGGTTCTATCTACAATGGTGGTCCGCCCGTCAATGTTGATAAGTTCCTCACTAGCGGGAAAGGTAAGTTCTACTGGGTCATTGCAAACGATCCGTACCTCTCGACGCCAAACAACCAGATTTTCCGCAAGCGCATCCACGAGCGGACTAAGAAGTTGACGCGCGCGATAGGTGAGAGTGGTGAGCCAAGCACGACTCAAGGTCGGATTGACGCCATCTTGAAGGCACTCTATGCCGATCCTGACGCGCTCTTTATGGTTGTGCAAGACATTTACATGACCGAAACTGCGCGCGATGCTCACCTTGTACTGCCGGCTGCCGGTTGGGGTGAGGCGAACGAGACGTCTATCAACTGCAACAGCCGTCTGTTGCGGTTGTACGAGAAGTTCATGGATCCACCCGGAGAGGCGAAGCCTGACTGGGAAATCTTCAAGTTGGTTGGTGAAGAGATTGCCAAGCTCTATCGGGCCGAGAAGAAGAATGATGTCGCAGCGAAGTTTGAGTTTGGCAAGAACTGGAAGACCGATGAGGATGTCTTCCTCGCAGGTTCAGAAGAATTTGCGGACAATCAAGTCAGTGAGGAAGACGAAGCGAAGCTGGAGGCCGAGAACTACAAGGGCGTCACTTACGCCTTCCTGAAGCAGGTTGGTCAGGAGGGTATCCGTACCCCGGTGCGGCTTGATCCGAAGACGAAGAAGTTGGTAGGGACGCTCCGGCGCTACACGGTGAAGTTCGGTACCGCTGATGGTAAGTTCAAGTGGTACGGCACGGATGACTGGGAGGGGTATCCCGCTGAGGTGGCGAAGTATCTGGAAGGGAACAAGGCGAAGGAGTATCCTTTCTGGGTTACGACCGGACGGGTCCAGCATCTCTGGCAGTCAACGTACCACGATCGACAATTGCCTGAGCGGGTGATTGCGAATCCGCTGCCGTATGCAGAGATTAACCCAGAGGATGCAAAGAAGCTGAACATCGAGTCCGGAGATCTGATCGAGATTTTCAATGAGGAAGGGAATGCCATATACATGGCATACGTGACCGATGCGGTGAAACCGGGTTCGATCTTTATGGTGATGTACCACTGGCGTGGAACGTCGAACTCGCTGACAACCGGCTATACCGATCCAAAGACAACCATTCCGTGGTACAAGGGAACGCGAGCCAATGTCCGTAAGGTGGCCGGGGCGATCCCGTTCATCAAGCAGACGGCGAGCTTCCTCCAGCAGAATAAGTTTAGTTGATACAGTCGGTGTGCGTCACAAATGACTCCCGCCCCTATCAGGGGCGGGAGTCATTCTGTTAGGTGCGAGTGGTTCCATTGTCTTCGCTACGGACTAGACTCACTTACTGCGTATCATTTGGTGTTTGCCCTTGTGCCCCCGCTCCTCACCGGGGAACGAGAGATTCGAGCGCGATGTGTCAACCCTTGTTTGAACCTCCGCACTGGTTCAAACATCCTCATTACTAGACCTCCTTCGTGTGCCAGAAGGAAAGGGTGATGGCACGCACCGGTCTAGAACCGCGCAGACCTGTATCCCAACCGTGCTGGCCCGTCTGCACGGCTCTACGGCCGGTGCGGTGTGACGGTCAGATGCGCATGACCCGACACTGCTACCACGGGTGGCTGTGGGGTCACGTGTGGGTGTGCGCCGGGCCGTCGCCGGTTCCGGGTGGTAATGTCCCGTTGCATATGCATTGACCGTCCTTATGCCGAACAACGGCATATATCCCGTCCTTATGGTATTGAACGTTGTGTGCCGCACCGTAGGGGTACTGTAGGGGGCACAGTATGCTGTGCCCCTACGGTGTAACGATACGGCCGGTGCGGTGTGACCCACCTTGTGGTGTGCCTCCACCTTGAAGGGAGATTCGAGCGCGACGTGTCAACCCGAGCCTCCGCTTACTAGACCTCCCTCGTGTGCCAGAAGGAGAGGGTGATGGGACGCACCAGTCTAGAACGGCGCATACAGACCTGTATCCCAACCGTGCTGGCCCGTCTGTGCAATGCGCGTGACGCGATATGTGCGCCGCACGGCCGTAAGGTGTTTGCGTGCTCTGCACTGTGTGCCCCTCACAACCGTACCCCGTGTCCCCTCTCCCACGGAAAAGAGAGGGGGGTGGTATAATTGCTCTAGCACAGCAATGATACAGTAGCCCGTTATGTTCACACTTGACCGGCTAGCAGACAATGTAACGGTGCGTGGCACTGATGATGCCTACACTATCCTCAACCTGATCGGGCGAGGTGGGATGGGTGCGGTCTATCGTGTGCGGCGGGTGAGTGATGGCAGCATTTGGGCGCTGAAGGAGATGCGACCCGCCGGTGAGGTGACTGCCGAAGAGTTGCTCGAGGCGCGCCAGCTCTTCCTGCAAGAGGCTGAATTGCTGCGTTCGCTCTCGTTTCCGAATCTGCCGGTGGTGATCGATCTATTCGAGTATGAAGGTCGCCCGACGATGATCATGGAGTTTGTGCCGGGCAAGACGCTTGAGGCAATGATTCGCGAGGCGAATGCACCGATGCTCGAACAACAAGTGATCGGCTATGGGATTCAGCTCTGCCGGGTGTTACACTACCTGCACACGCGCCAGCCGCCAATCATCTACCGTGACCTCAAGCCGCCAAATGTAATCCTAACCCCGGACGGCGTGCTCAAACTGATCGACTTTGGCGTGGCTCGTAAGCACAAGATTGGCAAGTCGAAAGACACGATCGCGATGGGATCAGCCGGGTATGCGCCACCCGAACAGTACGGCAAAGGGCAGACCGATGCCCGTTCGGATATTTATGCGCTTGGGGCGACTATGCTGCACCTGCTGACGGCGATGCCGCCGATCCCGTTGCAGCCGCCGCGCCGTGGCGAGATCACGCGCATAAACCGCTCGGTAGCCCCGGAAACCGAGGCAATTATTATTCGGGCTATGAGTCTCGAACGCGAGCAGCGGTTTGCCAGTTGCGCCGAGTTTGAGCAGGCGCTGCACAAGCGTCTCAAGAGGCCGTATGTCGATCCGACGGTGCAGATGGCGCCGGTGCCGCCAGTTAAACCGGTGGTTCCCCCGGCCCCGCCGCCGGTGGTTGCCCCGCCGCCGGTCACGCCGGCGCCAGCAGATGGGGTGGTGTGTGAAAAGTGTGGGAGGGTCAATAAGCCGCAGGCCCGGTTTTGCGCCGGTTGCGGTACCGCGCTACAACGAATCGGGCCGGTTGCCACTGCTGCGCCGATCTTGCCGCCGGCCCGCTTGATCGTCCGTTCACCTTACCGCCACTGGGAGATGGTGCTCGACCACTCGCCGGTGCGGATTGGCCGGCGCGATCCGCGTCGCGCTCACTTTCCTGAATTGGATCTGGCTGAACACGACCGTGGGATCGCCTCGCGTCTGCACGCCATTATCGAGCGGCGCGGCGATCACTATACCCTCACCGATCAGCAGAGCACCAACGGCACCCGGATTAACGGGGTCTTGATCCCGCCGAATGTGCCGCAACGGTTGAAATCGGGTGATCTGATCCAGATCGGTGAGGTGGAGATGGAGTTTCGGTGGAACTGAAAGCTCTCATTTTGCGCGCTCCCGGCATCAATCGCGATGCCGACGCGGCGCTGGCCTGCGAGTTGGCCGGCGCGCGTCCGGAACGGGTGCATGTCAACCGAATTGCCGAAGGTTCGGTAAAGTTGGCCGATTATGCATTATTAGTCATCCCCGGCGGCTTTTCGTATGGCGATCATCTCGGCGCTGGCCGGTTGTTGGCGGTTGATCTGATCCATCGCCTTGGCGAGGAGTTAGAGCGATTTGTGGTTGATGGCCGCCCGGTGATCGGGATTTGCAACGGGTTTCAGGTGTTGGTCAAGGCTGGCTTGTTGCCCGGCCCCACCCGCCAAGCGCCGCGGGTCACACTCACGACGAATGAGTCGTGTCAGTTTGAATGTCGCTGGGTGCAGTTGGAAGCGGTAAGTAACAGCCGTTGCTTGTTTACCTCCGGTATCGAACGCCCGATCGAAGTGCCGGTCGCTCACGGCGAGGGCCGGATCGCGGTGCGTGATCAGGCAACGTTAGCTGAATTGGAAGCCGCTGGCTTGGTGGCGCTGCGCTATGTTGGCGAGGGTTATCCGGCCAATCCCAATGGCTCGCCGCACAACATTGCCGGCTTGTGCAATGCGCAGGGCAATGTGTTGGGCCTGATGCCGCACCCGGAAAATGCGGTGTTGCCGCACCAGCATCCACGCTGGACGCGCGAACCCGCACGGCGGGAGGGTGACGGTTTGCAAATCTTCCGCAACGCAGTGCGCTATGCGGCGTCGTTGTAGCGGCGTAGTGTGCTATGTTGCTACAACAAGGTATGATGCTGGAGAAAGTATGGTTCTCTACCCACCTGACGATCCATTTTTGATAAGCTTTACCCTGTTTGGGTTCCCGATCGTGGTGCGCTGGTATGGCGCAATCATCATGACCGGGGCGTTGATTGCGGCCCTACTGGCGTCGCGGCGGGCGGTTGCGCGCGGCTATCACCCCGATCACGTCTGGAACCAGTTGATGTTAGGTTTGATCCTCGGCATTTCCGGCGCGCGGATCTATTACGTCGCCTTTGAGTGGGAACGGTTCGCGCCTAATCCATGGAGCGCGTTCAACCTCACCACTGGCGGGATCGCGATCCATGGCGCGATTATCGGCGCGCTGCTCTCGACCGTGATTTATACGCGCTACGCTAAATTGCCGTATTGGGATTGGCTCGATGTCTGTGTGCCCGGTTTCTTGCTGGCCCAGAGCATTGGACGGTGGGGAAATTTTTTTAATCAAGAAGCCTATGGCCGCCCGACCGATTTGCCATTCGGGTTGCGGATCGATCCCGAATATCGGGTACCGCCGTACAACGATCTCACAACCTATCCGATTACAACCCTCTTCCATCCGACCTTTCTCTACGAATCGGTGTGGAATCTGGTCGGAGTGGGCTTATTGCTCTGGCTTGATCGCCGGTTTGGTCGCTTAGCTCCGCCCGAACGGCGCCGGCTCAATCCGGGTGATCTGCTGTTTTTGTACGGAATCATCTATTCAAGTGGGCGATTTTGGATTGAAGGGTTGCGGATCGATAGCTTATGCACGAGCGGGGTTGGCGGTTCGTGCGAGGGCAGTATTCGGGTAGCGCAGTTGGTGAGCGTGATCGCGATTGTGCTGTGCGCGATTTTGCTCTTCCTCAACCACCGGCGGCCATTTGCCGGCACGGTAATTACCGAGCCGCAATAAGGAAGGCGCGAAGGAGTACACACAAAGACGCTAAGGTTGCAAAGGGGTAAACGCAAAGGCGCAGAGGGCGCGAAGGTTTGATATGGAGGCGGCACAAGGACACTTCTAGCCCAATCTCACAATATCTTGGTGGGCTTTGCGCTCTCCGCATCCTTTGCGTTAGATCATCCCTCGCGCCCTAACAAGCGGGTATACAGCCGCGTGAACCCCTCGCCAAGCGGGCCGTAGCCGAAATTAGCGACAACCTTCTCTCTCCCGTGTTCACCGAAGCGGCGGCGAAGCGCCGCGTCTTCACCGAGCGTGCGCACCTTTTCGGCGTAGCCGATTACATCGTCGCGAGCGACCAAGAAGCCATTCTGCCCGTCGTCAACCACTTCGGGCAGCGCGGCAACGTTGGTTGTCACCACCGGACGGCCACAGGCCAGTGCTTCGGCGGGGACAATCCCAAACCCTTCCAGCCGCGAGGGGAAAAGCAAGATATCGCAGCTCTGGTAGGCTGCCACCAAGCCGGCCCGGTCAGGCGAACCGATTGAGATCATGCGCGGATGGGGCGAGCCGGCATCGCGCCCTTGAAAGCCGCCGGTGTAGTAGAGTACGTAGTCCTCCGGCAGCCGATCCATAATTCGGGGCAGCAGATCGAACCCTTTGCGGCGGGTACGATTGCCGACAAAGAGCAGGCGGATGCGGGCATTACTCGGCGGCAAGCCATCGTCGCGGCGAACCATACCCGGCGGTGGCACAAAAACATCAGTATCAATGCCGTCATAAATCAGCACTGTATCACGGCGTCCGTAGGTCATCTCCACCATGCGCTGGGTGTAGCGGCTGACGCAGACCACCGCATCGGCGTAGGCGATGGACATGCCATCGTAGCGTGACTCGACCAGCCGGTAGAAGAGACGCTGGGCCAACGAGCTGTAGGGTTGTAGAGCCGGGTCGGTGGTGAGGTGGTGTACCGTCGTTACCACCGGCAAACCATACCCGCGCAGGCT
Source organism: uncultured Chloroflexus sp. (assembly GCF_938091255.1). Taxonomy (NCBI): domain Bacteria; kingdom Bacillati; phylum Chloroflexota; class Chloroflexia; order Chloroflexales; family Chloroflexaceae; genus Chloroflexus; species uncultured Chloroflexus sp. Next base: position 11,656 of record NZ_CALLJH010000013.1, on the reverse strand, counting down.
AAATGCAACCCGCGAGCGGCCCTGCACAATATCGAAGCGGCGGGCCACATCGGCGGGCAACGTATTAGGAATGAGCATAGGTAGAAAGTTGTACAGTTCTGGCAAGCGCAGCAACTGCGGCGACAAACCGGCGCCTTGCACGGCGCGGGTGATATTCTGAATGCCAAAATCGACGCCGCCGCGACCAAGCGGCGAGACATAGAGTGGGCGCAGCATAGTGATAAAACTCCATCCAGCGGCCAACCTTCACGCAACCGCTCGATCTTGGCACAGATTGGCGAGAGTGTCAATGAGGGAATGGGTTGAGCCTCTACCAATAATCACCGCAAAACGGCGGCAAGCCGGCCAGCGCCTGTTCGAGCAGGGCCAGCGCACGCCGGTCGCTTACGCTGAGCAGGCCGAAAGCGGCGGCGGTGCGGGGGCGGAGGTAGCGGCTGAGGAGTTGGCTAAGGGTGGCGCTGGTGCAGGCGAGATCTCCCTCACCGGAGCCGAGGCGGGTGACGGTGGTGCGGCCATTGTGCCACGCGAGCTGATAGCGTCCGGCGTTATCCGTGATCCAGTCATCGGCGATCTGGATGGTAAGCTGGCCTGTTGTGTTGGCGAAGGGATAGAGGCTGAGCAGGCGTTGCACGTCGAGGACGCGCTGCATAAAGAGCGGCACAACGGTGGTTGGCGCCGGTGCGGGTAGTAACGCATTGAGTGGGGCGTCAATCGGGGTAGGAATCTCGGCGGCGACGATCTGATCGGCGTGGCGGGCGATGAAGACGAAGAGTTGGGCGCGGGCCTGCGGGTCAAGGGCAACAATATCGCGGCAGACTAGGCGGTCGCCATTATCGCTGCGTTCAAAGCGGTAGATCAGGTACGAACGCCCATTGCCCTGCTCATCGCGCCAGATGAAGGCGTGGTAGGGTTCGCCGCTCCACGTTTGCAAGACATCGACCTGCCACCATTCCGGTGAGCGCGCCAGTGGGCCGTAGCGCCCGCGCAACGCGCCGCGGTAGATGACATCGAGTTCGGCGATGTGGGTGGGGCCGACGGGGATATACACGCCGGGAGCGGACTGAAAGGCGCGCAGATGGGCCGGGGTAGGCTGCACCAAGCGCCGTTCGCCGGCCAGTGCCCAACCTAGCCGGTGGTAGAAGTCATGGCGGAAGGGGTGGAGAAGGGCTAGCACTGCGCCGCGCTCGCGCAATTCGTTGCAGGCGTGGCGCAAGAGCTGCTCGGCATAGCCGCGCCGGCGATGCTGCGGCCATGTCGCTACGCTGCCGATCGCACCCACCGGCAACTCGCCGTTGCCGGCCTGCATCTGAAACGGCATGATCTGCAATTGGGCCACGTGCTCGCCATTAATGAATAACCCGCGCAGTTGGGCGATGACGTCCGGCGTGTAGCGACCACGGTGGTACTGGCGGGCGAAAGCGTAGCTGTCAAGCGCCCAGAATTGCTCGAAGTCGGTTGGGGTGAGTTGCCGGTAGCTGATCATTCAGATCGCTCCATTGTTTGAATAGCCGCGAAGAGACACAAAAGACACGAAAAGAGTGGTAAGGGTTTTTGTGTCTGTTTGTGGCAATTTCAGCCCCTGCTGTTTGAATAGCCACGAAGAGACGCAAGAAACACAAAAAATTGTTGTGTCTTTTGCGTCTTTTTGTGACTATTCTTCATCCTCTGCGCCTGCGGCGGTAAACCTCACCCCCGTGGCTTTTCGACCAGAATAAAGTAGCTGCCGCAGCGCATCCAGCCAAACAGCCACAGGTCAAGCTCCATCAACAACGTCACGGCGAGCAAGACGTAGTAGACCGGCCCCTTGTTGCGTAAATAGCCGCGCATACGCTGGCGCGCGCGGATCTCGCGAGCTGCGCCGGCGCTTACTCTTGTCGGCAGATTGTTGGCTACCTTGCGCCCGCGTGCGCGCCCGATGATCGCCTCGCCGAGCTTCATCAGCACATGTTCCACAAACGTTGTAAACAGGCTGTTCCAGAAAATGACTTTCACCGGGCGTAATCCAGCCCGCTCGAAAGCGGCCAGCACGTCTTCCCACGTTTCGAGTGCTTTGATATGGTCAGACTTGCGCAGCTTTTCGCGTTCAAAATCGTAGACGCCGGCTTTGACGAATAGGCGACCGATATGGCGGCTAATGTCAATGACCGGTTGGATCGGCGAGCGTTCGCGGGTGTTCGAGAAGGCCAGCATACGCCCGCCGGGGCGCAGCACGCGGGCCGTTTCAGCCAGATAGGCATCGATCACCGGCAGCGGGAAATGTTCAAGGATGTCGATGGCGAAGACCTTATCGAAACTACCGTCGGCGAAAGGCAACATACGCGAATCGGCTTTGGCTAGCGTCACCGTGCGCACCGCTTCATCGGCAAAGAGCGTCGCCGGATCGGAACCTACCATCAACCCGACATACTTGGCGTTCCAGACGGCATGCTTGGCGGTACCGCAGCCGTTATCCAGCACCACATCGTTCTTACGCCAGCGCATCAAGCGGCGCAGAGTGCGGTCGCGCACGCCAGCGGCCAACAGCGGCGGCGCCAGTTCGCGGTAGTCAAGCTCAGCGGCCAACTGCTCTTCGTCGGTGACGTACTTAGAAACGTAATCGAACTCGGCCCCGCGCGGCATCAGGTCGATGAAGCCATCGCCGAAGGGGTAGAGCGTCTGGCAGCGTGGGCAACGCACGCCACCGGCTTCGACAATGAGCGGACGTACCCGGCAGGTTGGGCATTGCAACAGTGGAAAGATGCGTTGGTTGATCATGGCGATGGCGGAATCCAACGCCGGTTGATTTCAGCGGCGAGGATGCTATCAAAGAGTAAGAGAAAGAGACCCTGTACGAGGATGCCAGCGCCCATACCGCGTCGGTCGGCACGATCGCCTGCCGTGCGCAGCAGCCACAGACCGGCGCCGATGTAAAGCAGGTCGAGACCGGCATTGACGAGCAAGATGGTGCGGAACCGTTCAGCAGCGGCGTGTGCCACCGATTCGTCGAGATCGCCGGCAACCAAATCTTCGGCCTTGAGCAACGCTTGCCGACGGCCAGCAATCGCCAGCAGCCAGTCAATGACACCCCAACTGATCGCCTGTAAGCCGAAGTGACGCCAGAAACCGGGGAGCAAAGCTAAGACTGCGCCGCCAATCACGCTCCCGGCGCCCCATCGTTCAAGTGGCTTGAGGGCGTGATATTGAAAAGCAAAGAAGTTATCGTTCATAGCGGTCATCATACCCTCTGTCGTAGAATGCCTCACGTTCATTATACCCGGTTGGGGGGATGGCGGTGCGGGAAGGATTGCCGGGGTGTCGCTAGGTGTCGGTTGATGAATGCAGTTCGGAGGTTATCTAAAAAAGAATTGCAAATTGGTCTGAATAAAGGCTGTGATGTGCCTTCTGTAACGGATTGGCTATGCGCGGTCAATCCAACGACGCCTTCGGAATGGCTGGTATCAGCTTAAGGGACTGGCGGCGTTAGAGTATCCAGACCGGCTCGTGCTGCTTGATAACGCTTTGGCGCGCCGTATTGCGCCGGGAGCGAGTCTGCGCGTGTGGGGCACATAGAAGGTCTTGTTGGAAGCTAAAACCTATGGTCTCATTGCGCACCTTAGACCGAATGTATCGAGGTTAGCCAGCTCAGGCATATGGCTTTCGCCAGACATTAAAGCGCGTATCTTACGATGAGTGGGCGAATAAATCTAGAGTTGCTCGCCTCCTCTTACCCTTCGATCACCTCTGCCATTGCCACCACAATCTTGCCAACAACAGCACCAATTCGCGCCAGCGTTGCCAGCGTAGCCGCGCGCTGTGCCACGGCAGCGCAATGCGGCTCTCAAGTTGATCGAGGTGCAGCGCGAGCAACATGCGCAGCAGGCGATGGCCGGCGCGGGCCGGCGGTGGGACGTGGCGGGCGGCCCAGTTGAGCAGATCGGTGTGGGCGGCGCGGGCGGCGGCGAGTGCTTGTCGTTGGCGGGCCAGCGGTGCGCGGCGCGCTTGCACCACCGCTGCTTCTTGGCGAGCAGCGAGAAAGCGGAGCAGCAACGCACTCGCTGACCATTCGGCGGCATCGGCGGCGAGCGCGGCTTGCTCAGCGACGGCGGTGTGTTGCGCGGCGGCCAGTGCTGCTTCGCCGGCGGGCAGCGCGTCCAGCGCCTCGTGCAGCGCTGCCAGTCGCTGCTCGCAGTGGGGCGGCGGCGTATCATAGCTGTCGAGGATGTCGCGCGGCGGGTGCGCAACCGGGTCGCGCCGGTGGCCGTCGTGTTGGCGGCGCACGTCGGCGGGCTTGATGGCAAGGGCATGCCGCCACGCCGTCTCTAGGGCGGCGTAGGCCGTGTCGAGCAATGCCGCTGTAGCAGGGGCGCGGGTCGCAGCGTATTCACCGCGCAGCGCCGCCGATTCGCGTTGCGGTTGCCATGCCAGCGCCGCGAAGCTGTGCGGGTTGGGGCCAACCGCTAGCCATGGCCGGTCGCCAGTTAGCAAAACGTGAACGCCGTCAAGCCCCCACTCGTAGTAGGCGCGCAGATCGGCGGCGATGGTCGGGCCGAGCGGCGGCAAAGCCGATTTGAACAAAATTCCGTCGAGGTAGTACTCAAACATGCTCGCGCCAGCAGGGAAGGAGACGCGCAAGGCGGCAATCTGCTCGGCCAGCGGCCCGTTGACCGGGTTGGTTGTGTCGCTGATCCCGGCGGCATACGAGCGTTGGCGTGGCGCAATCACCACTTCGACATTGACTGCCGGCGCGATCTGCTGCGGCGGGGCAAAGGTGTCGTGGTAGGCGAGGAAGGAAATACGGGCTGTAGGGTTGCATTCGGCCAAGGCCGCGGCCATTACATTGACAAGGATCAAGGACTGATCAGACGGCGAGAGTGCAGCGCAACGCGAACATACACACCAGCCGCCGCCGAGTCGGTCTTCTGGCCAGAGGTGATACACGCTGGCGTTGGGTTCGGCGGCGAACAACCCACGCGCCCAATCGCGCACGATAGCTTGCGTGGCTGGGTTGGTCGGGCAAGGGTTGCCGCTGGTCACCCGCCGGCGACCATCGTGACGGAACAGATCGGGTTGCTGGCGGAAGAGCTGACGTGGCACGGCGTCGCGCAGATGATGGCCGCCGATTTCGAGGCGTAAGCCGCGTTCTTCGATCAGCGGCCAGAGTCGTTGGCGGCGTTGCTGCCAGTAGCGCCAGCGGCATGCACCGAGCGGCATCCCGCTGGTGCCAATGGTATGAACGAAGATCGTGTTGAGTCGTGCCCGCGCCGCCCATGCGATCCACGCTTCGGCCTGCGCGAGAAAGAGATCGTGCCCGATCACCAACCCGCGGCGCGCGAATGCTGGTTGCTCGGCAACCGTTGCGGCAGGCAAGCGAATTTGGGCCCAGCGCGGCACATGCTCATCGGCGGGGCCGGGGCCAATCCAACGCCATCCCAACGCTTCTAGTAAGCTATAGACCGCGTAGAGCAAGCCGCGCGGCCCTTCACCGATCAACACCAGACCGCGCTCATCGGCCATGCGCACAAAGCCATCACCGTCGGGACCGTGGCGCAACGCGATGCGCGGGCCGGCGGCAGCGCCGGTGATTGGCAACACCGGCCCTCCCATCCGTTGGAGGGCACGGCGCAACTCGTGAGCGGCAAACTGGGCCGTAGAATGATCGCTCGGCAACTCGATTGCCCAGTGACTGGTGAGAAGATGGTTCATGCCATGTGCTGAGCCGGTGCAACGTTGGATATCGCGGCTATTATAGCAGGAGTGGTGACGTGGGGGATAGGAAACAGATGCGCACGGATAGGACGGATTGACACGGATCGGGCGGGAATCGCACAGAAATTAGTTGCATAGTGGACAAATTCGCCTTCAGCGGCTACAATGCAGACAAGCCGTCATTTTCTACTCTCGAATCCACATGCGATCATGAGTGGCGGTTACAAGCAAGATCCTGTTATCATGCCGGTATCGCCGGTGGTTAGCATCAGATGATGATGTGAGGAAACCATGCTACGGTTTGAACACGAGATCCTGTTCACGCCCTGTCCGGAACGGATTGCTCGGCTCCGTGAGCTTGCCTACAATCTCTGGTGGACGTGGCATCCTGAAGCGCAAGACTTGTACCGATCGATCGACTCGGAGCTATGGGAATTGGTGTATCACAATCCGGTCGAATTTCTCCGCGATGTTCGTCAGCGCAAACTCGAAGCAGCGGCAAACGATCCAGCGTATCTCAAGCGGTACGACGCGGTGCTCAAAAGTTTTGACAGCTACATGAGCGCCAAGAAGACATGGTTTAGCAAGCATTACCCTGACTCGAAAGACACGCTGATCGCTTACTTTAGCGCCGAGTTTGGCCTGCACGAGAGTTTGCCGATCTATTCGGGCGGTTTGGGCATTTTGTCGGGCGATCACATCAAAGAGGCCAGCGATATGGGGATTCCGCTGGTCGGTGTCGGCTTCATCTACCCGCAGGGGTACTTCCGGCAGCGACTCGATCAGAGCGGTTGGCAACATGCCGAGTACAACAAGCTCAACTTTGCCGACGTGCCGGCGTTGCCCGCGCTCGATCCCGAAGGTCGCGAGGTGGTGGTTGAAGTTGAACTGCCCGGACGCACAATTTATGCCAAAGTCTACAAATTTCAGGTGGGTCGCACCGAGTTACTTTTGATGGATACCGACATCCACCCGAACAGCCCGCAAGATCGCGAGTTATCGGCGCGGCTGTACGGCGGCGACCAAGAGATGCGCATCTCGCAAGAGCTAGTGTTGGGGATCGGTGGTGTGCGCGCGTTGCGCCGGCTTGGCTACAGACCGACTGTCTGGCACATGAATGAAGGCCATTCGGCCTTCCTTGTGCTTGAGCTGTGCCGCGAGCTGGTAGCGCAAGGCTACAGCTTTGAAGAGGCAATGGAACAGGTCAAAGCGCACTGCGTCTTTACCACCCACACCCCGGTACCGGCGGGCAACGATGCCTTCCCGCTACCAATGATCGAGAAGTTCTTCTGGAGCTTCTGGCCGCAGCTTAACCTCACCCGCGATGAGTTTATGAATCTGGCCTTGCAAGAGCAGCACTGGGGGCCGACCTTCGCCATGACGGCGCTGGCGCTGCGCTTCTCGGCCTACCACAACGGCGTGAGCAAGCTGCACGGCCACGTGGCGCGCGGGATGTGGCAATGGCTCTACCCCGGACGTGCTCAGGACGAGGTACCGATTACTTCGATTACGAACGGTGTGCATACCGCGACGTGGTTGGCACCCGAAATGCGCACGCTCTACAATTCATACCTTGGGAAGCATTGGGAAGATAATCTCGATGATCCGCAACTTTGGCGGAAGGTATACCAGATTCCTGACGAAACCTTCTGGCGCACGCGCCAAAAGCTCAAGAGCGATCTGATCGCGTTCAGTCGCCAACGCCTGCAACAGCACTACATGCGGCTCGGCATTCCGGCGCCGGTGTGGCCAGTGCTCGAAGAGAACATTCTTACCATCGGCTTTGCCCGCCGGTTTGCGACGTACAAGCGGGCGACGTTGCTGTTCAAAGATATTGAGCGACTGAAGGCCATTCTCAATCGACCGGGCAAACCAGTGCAGATTATCTTCTCTGGTAAAGCCCATCCCAAAGATGATCCGGGAAAGCAATTCATCCAAGATGTCTACCGGCTATCGATGCAACCGGGCTTAGCTGGCCGGATCGTCTTCCTCGAGGAGTACGATATAGCGGTTGGGCGAGCGTTAGTGCAGGGGGTTGATGTCTGGCTCAACAATCCGCGCCGTCCGTATGAAGCCAGCGGCACCAGCGGGATGAAGGCTAGCTTGAACGGCGTGCCGAATTGTTCGGTGCTCGATGGCTGGTGGCCAGAGGCGTACAATGGGCGGAACGGTTGGGCGATCGGGGACGAGCGCGAGTATGCCAATCAAGACGAGCAAGACTGGAATGATGCGCAGTCGCTCTATCACCTGCTCGAACACGAGATTGTACCGCGCTATTACGACAATCGTGACGCGAACGGTATTCCGGTGGAGTGGGTGCAGATTTGCAAAGAGGCTGTCGCAACGGTCGCGCCAATCTTTAGCACGCGCCGGATGCTGGCCGATTACCTGCGCGATATGTATATGCCGGTAGCGGTGCAAGGTGCGATGCCAACGGTATAAAGTGTTCAACGCCAAGGCGCGCAGCGAGGGTGATGGGCGTCTCGTGCTCTCGGCGCGCCTTTGTGTTTAGCAATGATGATGCAGCGGATCATTGATATCTACCACCGGCTAGTGGCTCACTTCGGCCCGCTGTATGGGCCAGAGGCTTCTAGTCCGTGGTGGCCGATCATTAGTGATCGGCCACAGCTTGAGATAGTGATCGGCGCGGTGCTGGTGCAGCAGACGCGCTGGGAGACGGTAGAAGCGGCGGTGGTGCGCATGCACGCCGCCGGTTTGCTTGATCTGGCGGCATTGGCGGATGTTGAAGCCGAGCAGTTGGCGGCGTTGATCTATCCTTGTGCGTTTTACCGGCAAAAGGCGAGCGGTTTGATCGCGCTGGCCCGCGCTATTCAAGAACGGTATGGCGATCTGGCAACCATGCTTAGCCGCCCGACGGCGACGCTGCGGACCGAACTGTTACAGTTGCCGCGGATTGGGCCAGAGACAGCAGATGTGATCTTACTTTACGCCGGTCAGCATCCCCTGTTTGTGGTTGACGCTTATACTCGTCGCATCTTTGCTCGTCTTGCGCCGGATCGGCTTGCGTGGGAGCGGGCGAGCTACGGCCAAGTGCAACAGGCGATTGCCAAGGAATTGCCATCTGATCCGGTGTTGTTGGCTGATTTCCATGCCCAATTGAATGAATTGGCTGTGCGTTATTGTTTGGTGCGGCCCCGCTGTGATGGCCCGCCGGCGCGACGGGTCTATTCACGCCAGCCGGGACGTAACAGTTTTCTTGATCGGCATGATGGTTGCCCGTTGCAGGCAGTGTGTGCATGGTACAACAGGAAACAGTTTGACGGTGAATAAGCAGCGTGAAGAGTACACGGGTATCTCCTGCCTAGCGTTAGGGCACACGGCTGGTCTGTTGCGAATCAGGAGCTGTCAGTAGCTGAATGTTATGCCTTGCGGGTATTCTCAATGATTTCACCTCTCACCATCTTCCTCGTATTTCTGCGCTTAGGATTGACCTCATTCGGTGGGCCGGTGGCTCATCTTGGTTATTTTCGCACCGAACTGGTTGAGCGACGGCGCTGGATCGACGAGGCAACGTATGCCGATCTGATCGCGTTGAGTCAGTTTTTGCCCGGCCCGGCCAGTAGTCAAGTCGGGATTGCCATTGGTTCTATACGTGCTGGTTTAGCTGGCGGACTAGCGGCATGGCTTGGTTTTACGTTACCGTCGGCGCTGATCATGATCGGCGTAGCGTATGGAGTGAAAGTACTGGGCGACCCGGCCAGCAGTTGGTTGCACGGGTTGAAAGTGGTCGTAGTAGCTGTAGTCGCACAGGCAATCTGGCAGATGGCACAGCGCCTCTGTCCAGACCGGCTGCGAGCCAGTATTGCGATTGGAGCGGCGATGTTATTACTGATCTGGCCGGATGCATGGGTGCAACTACTGGTGATCGGGTTGGGTGGGGTGGCAGGATGGCGATTGCTGAGGGCAGCGGATCGTAATGGGGCAGTGGTGTTATCACCAATTACACCACGTACTGGCCTTGCGTTCGGGGCACTGTTCGCTGTTGTGCTCGGCGGTTCATTGTTAGCAACCTTTAGTGACAATACGACCTTGGTCTTGTTGGCCGGCATGGTGCGCAGCGGATCGTTAGTGTTTGGCGGCGGACACGTGGTCTTACCGCTGCTCGAACCGGTTGTGGTCGGGTCGGGCTTGCTCAATGCCGAGACTTTCATTGCTGGCTATGGCGCAGCGCAGGCGCTGCCGGGGCCATTGCTCAGCTTCAGCGCCTACCTTGGGGCGGTGGTGGCGGTGCCTCCGAGTGGTTGGCTTGGCGGAATATTGGCACTGATCGCAATCTTTTTACCGTCGTTTTTGCTGGTATGGGCGGCATTGCCCTTTTGGGCTGAGTTGCGCGCGCAGCCGGCGGCACAAGCGGCGATGAATGGGATCAATGCAGCAGTGGTGGGTATTTTGCTAGCGGCCTTGTATCAGCCAGTGATTACCAGTGCGATCCGTGGCCCGATTGATGTTGCGCTGGCGATAAGCGCCTTTGCTGCACTGCACCTTTGGCAGGTTCCGCCGTGGGCAGTGGTGATAGGGTGGGCAGTGATCGGCGGGGTAGTGGGGTGACGGTGTGGCGCGGGGTGGGGCGCGGCATCGCTGCGTCCCTACGGGGACGGTGGCGGTTCCGGTGGGGGCCTCTTACTTCTCGATTCCCCAGCGCATGACCTCGGCTACCTCAGCTTGACCGACCGGCTGTTGCACACGCTCGATGGCGGCGCGCAGGCGTTCGAGCTGGTTGGTAGCGGGCATACTGGTTTGCCGTGTGAGCCAGAGGTTGATCGCTTCGACGTAAAGGGTCGTAAGGTCGTTTGGTTCGGTCACCAGTGAGACGAGTTCGGCTAAGGTGCTTTGAATGCGGCCACGCGCTGCCGGCCAGTCGATCACGTCAGGCATAGCCTGTATCGCATCGATCAGGCGGGTGGCGCGAGTACAGATGGCTTGCCGTTCGGCAGGCGGTTGCGCTGGGGCTGGCGGAGTTAGCGGCGGCGCTGCTGCCGGTTCCGGCGGTGCCGGTGCAGTTTTACCGCTGAGCATAGCAACAATGCGCGCAAACCCCTCGTGCAGCAACTGTTCCATTTCGCGGCTATAGTGCAGCCACGCGCCGACCTGCATCCCGGCGGGATCGGGAATATCCCGCGCCCGTCCGGCCAGTTCGCCGAGGGTAACGACTCGTGCTTGCGGGTAACGACCGCGTACTACACGGGCGATGCCGCTGTCAATAGCGATCAACAGATCAGCGTTCTCGACCAGCTCGGCAGTGAGCGAGCGCGCAATGTGTTCCTCGCAATCAATGCCGAGCACGGCCAACGCATCGCGCGCCGCTGGTTGCAATGGGTCGTCGTCGTGACCGACAACGCCAGCCGAGGCAATGTGCCATTGGTAACTGTGTGCTTGCGCTATGCGGCGTAGCAGCGCAACGGCGATCGGTGCGCGTCCGGTGTCGGCGGCGCCGACGATGAGGATGGATGTTGTGGTGGGCTGCATAGCGGTGTGATAGAGAAAGCTCACGGCAAGGGCGCAAAGCGATTTACTGTTGGCAATCTATTTGCTCGTATTGTACCACGTTGGTGGTTGGGGTAAGGGTGGGAGGATGCAGTGTCTGGGGTATCCTAAAGGATGTGGGCACGCGGCGATGGGGGTCATACGGTGGTGGGGCACGACGGTGTGCTCCTATGGGGCATGGCGCGTGGTCAGTGTTTTTGTTAAGGGTCGGAATGGTGTAGTAATAGAATAGATTGGATGCGGTGCTGCGCAATGACGCCCTCCCACATATTCGCTCCTCACTGTTCACTATTTGCTCGCGGTAAGAACACTCGTTTTTGCTGACTCTAGGTAGGCTCTGAGCAGCGCTTTAAAAACCTTTCCATGATTAGGAACTTTAAGGTGTAGTAGTTCGTGGATAATAACCTCGCGACGGAATTCGGCTGGTTGGCGAAGCAAATCGGTATCGAATGTAAGCCGGCCACGT
>NZ_CALLJH010000012.1:0-46455 GCF_938091255.1 uncultured Chloroflexus sp. | reverse complement strand
AGTTCCCCCATTGCTCTGACGCGGCGTGGAGCAGTGGCAGCTCGTCGGGCTCATAACCCGAAGGTCGCAGGTTCGAATCCTGCCGCCGCTACCAATCTTACCCTCACCCCCGCCGGTATACCGGCGGGGGTGAGAGTGTTTGAGAGGAGAAAGGTAAGGATATCAGGTTAACCGCAGCGAGCGGCGAGAACACAGAGGGGCAAGAAACGACGCCCCAGACACGAACATAGAGCGTCTCTTGGTGACGCTGCCCCAAAAGTCCCTTGCGGAGCCGAACAGCCCTCCGGCTTTCCTACACTTTTGTGTCACTCGCCCCTACCTCCAGCCCCCGCTCCCGCCGTGAGTTGGGAGCGGGGGAACCACTGTGTTAACGGAACGGCAGCGGGACACCGTAGCACCCCGCCTTTACCACGCAGGAGCCGGCAGGAGCTGAGGGGCACATCGGTTAACCGCAGCGAGCGGCGAGAACACAGAGGGGCAAGAAACGACGCCCCAGACACGAACATAGAGCGTCTCTTGGTGACGCTGCCCCAAACGTCCCTTGCGGAGCCGAACAGCCCTCCGGTTTTCCTGCGCCTTTGCGTTTGAATCTTCTGCGCCTCTGCTCTCTTGGCGGCTTGGAGTTAACCGTCTTTGCCTACTCTGCACCTTTATCCCCTCTACGGTCATACCTAGGCTGTTGGCTATTCATTAACATCTGGTATTATTTGCTGAAACAGTGATTTGCCACGGAGATTGTAATGTTCTTCGATCCATCCACTATTCGTCCACTCTTCCCGGCATTGGCGCAAGAGGTTGCCGGACGAGCAGCAGTCTTTTTCGATGGCCCCGGTGGCACGCAGGTACCGCAGATGGTGATCGACGCGATCAGCGGATATCTGGCGCGTGACAATGCCAATACGCATGGCGCGTTCGCCACCAGCCAACGCACCGATGTGACGATTGCCACGGCGCATGCTGCGATGGCCGATCTGCTTGGCTGCGCGCCCGAAGAGGTTTTTTTCGGCCAGAATATGACCTCGCTGACCTTTGCGCTCAGCCGGGCAATTGGGCGCGAATTGCAACCCGGCGATGAAATCGTGGTGACACGGCTTGACCATGACGCTAATGTCGCGCCGTGGCAAGCATTGAGTGAGCGGGGGGTAGTGATTCGCGAGGTGGATATTGACATTGAAGACTGTACGCTCGACATGGCGGATATGGCGGCGAAGATCGGGCCGCGCACCAAGTTGGTGGCGATTGGCTATGCTTCAAATGCAGTTGGCACGATCAACAATGTGCAGCAGGTGGTCGAATGGGCGCATCAGGCAGGCGCGCTGGTCTTTGTGGATGCCGTGCATTATGCGCCACACGGCCCGATCGATGTCAAAGCGCTCGACTGCGATTTTTTGGCCTGTAGCGTCTACAAATTTTTTGGGCCGCACGTAGGGGCCATCTACGGCAAACGCGAGCATTTACAGCGATTGCAGCCCTACAAAGTGCGCCCGGCGGCTGACACTTTACCCGAACGTTGGATGACCGGCACCCAGAACCATGAAGGCTTGGCCGGCGTGACAGCAGCAATTGAGTACTTGGCCAGCTTAGGTCAACCGGCTGCGAGCCGGCGCGAGGCGCTCGTGACGGCTATGACGCGAATCGCCAGCTACGAACGGAGCTTGGCTGTGCAGTTGATCGAGGGTTTACTCGCAATCCCCGGCCTCACATTGTATGGGATTCGCGAGCCGGAACGGTTTGGGTGGCGCACCCCGACGGTCTCGTTCCGATTAGCGAACCTATCACCGCGGATGGTGGCCGAAAAACTAGCTGAACGCGGCATTTTCGTCTGGGATGGCAACTACTATGCGCTGAGCTTGAGCGAACGGCTCGGGGTGGAGCTACTTGGCGGCATGGTGCGGGTAGGGTTGGTACATTACAACACGGCTGCTGAAGTGGATTATTTGCTTGAAGTGTTGCAAGAGCTTGCCACCATATAGCAGGATGGATAGATGGCGGGCCGGCGGCCCGCGCCCCGCGCTGCCCCGCAGCCCCTGCTCTTGGCAGGCCGGCGACCCGCGTCGCTTGGCATTAGGCTTTGAGCATCGCCTCAGCATGATCCCACATTAACAGCCCCGGCTGCTCGCTGAGCATGACGCGGTCGGGACTATAACGCACTCTGATGCCGCTCGCACTCCCCAACACGCGCCGGTCGAGATCGGGCGGCATCGTAGTGATATACCCTTCATCATTGAAAAAGAGGCGCACACACGAAAAAGCGAAGGTCAAATCGTGCGGGCTGGCGAGGGTGATTTCGAGATCGGAGTCGTTGTTGACACTCGCCTGAGCGCCAAGATCGCCCAGCATATGGCGCAACGCATCAATATCGACATTCAGCCGTTGGCCTTTTGAGCCGCTAATTGTGATGGTGATATGGCGGCTGGTGAGAACCGAGTCGATCAACAACAATTCGTAAGGAGTTTGCTCGAACAGTATTGCCGCCGCCGGATTGGCGCGATCAATTGCACGACCGGCCAGCGCCCAACCGAGGGCATTGACATCGTAGGCGAGACGCATCGCGGTAGGAAATGAGAAGGAGATAGCGGCAGCACCTTGCAACGTCGTGGACAACTCAGCGGTGGGGATGCCAAAGCCGCGCAAGAAACCTTTCAAAATGGCTAGCCCTAATTCAAGACTCACCCGCCGCGAACGACGACCGCTAATGTCGATCAGTTGTGACACCGATGGTTGGACACTGAGCGGGCTAGAGTCGGTCAAGAGTGGTAAGAGCGAGCCGCGAAAGATACTGCGCCCATGGCGATGCACAACAACTGAGAGCGGACGGATGCGAGCATCGGGGACGCGCACCGGATTAGCGCCAAACAGGTCATGCACAAGCGCGACGAGGGGGTCATTCGAGCACAGATGCAGGATCATAGGCTGCCTCGGCGGTGAAGCTTCAAAAAGGGTGGAAGATCGGCATACTGAAGCAACGCAGGGACCAGAGATTGAACAGGCGGTTTCGAGCTCGGAGCAGATTTGTTGGCGATAGTGCTAGGTGGCCGGCGAAACGAGGCAACCTCGCTTGCGATCAGGGTAACGCGCACGCGATCAGGGTTGGCTTGGTGCGGTGAGCTGACCACACCAATCGCTAAATCCATCTCGCTATCAATCGTCTGGTAAATCTGTGCGATCGCATTGTTAACATCGAGCAGACCTAGATTATTGCCGCCGATGATCGAAATCAGCATACGCCGCGCTTTCATCAAATTTCCTTCCAACAAATCGCATCTGAGCGCCTGCTGCACAGCGCGCTGGGCGGCATCGCTACCAGTTGCGCTGCCAATCCCAAGCATCGTCTGACCGGCATTGCTGAGCGTTTGGCGAACGTGGGAAAAGTCGAGCTGCATTAGTGAAGGCAAGGAGAGCTGCTCGACAACACCACTGATCGCAGCACTCAAAATTGTATTGCTATAGGTGAGCGCTTTGCTTAGCGTTTCACGTGGATTCACAAAACTGAGGATCTTCTGATTTGACACGACCACCACCGCATCGGCAGTCGCGGTTAGCGAGGCAAGCCCCTGTTCGGCAGTGCGACTACGTTGGCCCTTCTCGACGTGAAACGGCATCGTGACAAACGCGAGGGTCAACGCGCCAAGTTGGCGGGCAAGACGGGCGACCACTGGCGCGGCGCCGGTGCCGGTACCCCCACCCATACCGGCGACAATCACCACCAGATCAGCACCGGCAAGGGCTTGGGCCAACACCGGTTCGCTTTCGAGCGTTGCCTCTGCGCCGACTTGAGGATGGCCGCCGGCGCCCTTGCCTGCCGTGAGCTGCGGCCCCAATAAAATGCGCGTTGGCACCGTGGTGCGTCCAACCAGATCTTGTTGATCGGTATTGGCAACAATCACACCAATCTGATCGGTCGGCAGTTGTAATGTACTAACCAAATTCCCGCCACAGCCACCCAAACCGATCAGCTTGATGATAATCGGGGTACGCGGCTGAAACGATACATCTGCAGATTGCATACTCTCCCCCGTGAATAATGGTTGGTATCACGCCTGCTCGCTCAACGGAAGCTCAGCAATGGGCTCGCTCACCCGCACCCGGCCAGCGCCAATGTGAAACTGCCGGCGCAGGAACTGCACCAGCGCCTGTACCGCGCTACGCAAGGGCGGCGGCGCATGTTCGAGCGATCCTTCTACGGCAATCACGACGGCGCGTTGATCGAGCTGCTCGGCGGGCAAGCCAACCCCGCGCGCAGTGCGGGCAATGTAGCGTTCGTGGCGCAGACGAAACACAGTGCCGGTATGATCCACGTAGTAGTGCCAGCGCGCATTGGTGTGGGCATTGACCAACTGTAAACTAGTTGGGCCGGGCGTTGGCACAAGCAAAATGGTATCAAGCGGACGGCGGCGTATTTCACCATCACCGGCAAACAGGCTCACGTCGATCAATGGCTGGCCTTGACGAACTGGGCCGAGTAGGGGAGCAGACGTAACCGGCGGCGATGGCAGGCGCTGGTCATCAACCCGCGATAGCCGAACCACACCGGTCGCAAGCTGGCGATGGCTGCCAAGCAACGCCGTCAAGCGGCCAAAGGGGCTTGCCGGTGGTAATGGACGGTCGAGCGGCCAATCCGGCGCCGGCAGGCGACAAGCAATCACATCGAGCGCAAACGGCATCAACACCACCGGCACGCCATCGATCACCACGACTTCAGTTTGGCCCAGCGGCGCGCCGAGTTCTTCCCCTAACGCATACTGGATCAGGGCTGCATCAGGTTGGTAGCGGCGACCAGTGCGGAGGGCGAAGAGATCGTCAAGTAAGAGCCGGGCCAATTGGGTTGCGCGCTCGCGGCTGAGGCCGGACGGCGCCAACTGGTCAGCAGCGACGCGACGAAGCTCGCTAAGCCGGTAGATCACCTGCCACTGGCCCACCGGCGAGCATAGACTATCGAGGGCAAAGTGTTGGCACGCGAAATTCAATCCCGGTGCCAGCGCCAGCCGGTGATTATGGCTGATCGGCATCCCTAATTCATCAGGATGCTGGAGAAAATACTGGTGGAAGGCCCAACCGGGTTGAAAACCATTGACGGGATCGGCGGCGCGAAAGATTGCCTCCAGCAGGGCCATCCGTTGTGGGCTAGCGGGGACGGTATTGAGACGATTGACGCTCTCTCTGGGGCGGAGGGAGTCATCGGGCCCAACGGCAGCAAACAGCGCATCGCGCGCATAGACTTCAACCAGATAGCGCGTCCCGTCAGGCAATGACAACGCGCGTTCGCGATCGTTCGGTGCTGATGCCGGACGCGGAGCGAGAGGGCGGGCGACCAGCGAGGCGACCGGCATGCCGAGATTGGCGGCGCGGGCTTGGGCGAAAAAGGGCCACTCGGCGGGCAGGCCACTACCGGCGGCGCGATACGCGGCATCAAGCATGTATTGGCGCAACTGCTCGCCCGGCGGCAAGGTAGGAGCATCAGGCAAACCGGCGAACACCTCGGCCAGAAAGCGTTGCCACGGAAAACCGGCCGGATCGGTCTTCCGTCCGGGGGAAATATCGAGATGGCGCACCACTTGGGCAGGCGGAATCCGGTACTTCTGCACCAGCTCGCGAGTTAGCCAGAGCGCAGCGGCGTACTGTTCGGGCGGGTACGGATCACGGCCATCGTTGCGGTTCTCGAGTTCGATCCCCACCGATACATCGTTACAGCCATACACAGTGCGGCCATCTACCTCCCAGCGGCTCACGCCAGCATGCCACGCGATATCTTGATCCGCAACCAGTTGAAAAATCTGGCCACGCTTGCTGATGTAATAATGGACGGAAACCTCACGACCGGGAGTACCGCCCTGCCGGAGCCACTTAAAGTCGCCGGGGTACGAACCGGCAGTGGAATGGAGCACCACCATTCTAATCCGATCAGGAGTGCCCGGTTTGAAGTGATTGCGGGTCATACCAACCCATTCGATCTGATACATGAGACACCTATGCGATAGTTATCATGGGGACCGCATAGCCGCTGTACAGAGGATTGGCGAGTGGGTCGCACCGCCGCACGGCCAGAGCGCTACCCCCAATTACAGTGCTACACAGAATCGATGCCATATCGCCGGCGATACCATTCGTCTTGGATGCGCAACCGGCGAATAACCGGCGACGGATGGCGCGGCGGATACTGGTTGCCCAAGGTCAACGCCGATGGCTGGTCACTCGGCGGGCGCAAATAAATCGGCCCAAGGGTACGATTACGCACATACAGCGCCGGCACAAACCACGACACCTGATCGGTCTCGCCGACATACAGCGCGATTCGAGCAGCGACTAACGCCTCTTGCACACTCCGTCCCTGCGCCAGCCCGGCATAGACGATGCTGGCGATACGAGTTGCGGCATCGGCCCGGATCGTAAACTGCATCCCAATCACCACCGGCACCCCAGCGATGCTCAGGGCAGGGGCAACACTACTGAGCAAGGCCGAGCCGGGGGTAGCCATCGCCCCTTGGCAAGCATGTAACAAGACCATCCGCACCCCACCAGCAGCAGCGGCCAACGCCCCCGGCGGCGTCCATTCTTCACCGCCGCTCTCGCGGTCGAGCAAGAGCGCGCCGGTACCTTGCTCATAGCGCCCGTGGCCATAGTAGTGGAGCACATCAGGCGACCACTCACGCACCACTCGTTCGAGTTCACGGCGGGTCACCGGACTCAACTCGCGCACTTCAGCCAACTGTCGCTCGAGCAACGGTTGCAACGCGCTCGTGCGGGCGCTGCGTTCAAGCTGGCGCAATTCGGGCGGAATCCCGGCTTGCGGCGAGAGCGCGAGAATGCGCAGCGCACCGCTGCCCGGCACCGGTTGCGGCGGCGGGCCGGTATGCTTAAGACGGCGTTCGATTGTTGCCGACAAGCGGCGCTCGGCGAGGAGTGGCGTTGGCTCATCGGCCCATAGCAACTCCCACGGGAGCGCAGCGAGAGCAATATCAGCCGGCGCGTGGGCATTGAAATGGCAAGCCATAAGCAACGGACGATCGACCGCCAGCGCATAGTTACGCACAATCTTCAGCGCTTCAGCGCCGCGCTTATCGTGGGTGAGCGCACGAAAGAGGCGACGACCGACCCGGCGCGGCAAATCGGCCGGCACCCGATCACCGTCGCCCCAGAAATCGAGTTCGCGCAGCCGATCTTGTTCAGCGGAGGTAAAGGTAAAGGAAGCCTCTTGCGCCGCCGTCCACGGATGCGGGTAGGCCGGGTCTTGCAACACATCAAGAGCACGCAACACGAGCGGCACATCGTGGGCGGCGATCGGCATTGGCATCTGGCTCTGGGTGATATCGATCACCTCATTAGCTTCCCAGCGGACAAAAAAGCCGCGATGATACGAACTAAAATCGACCGAGAGCAGAACAGGCTGGTACGTTGGTCGCATAAAAATCAGATGGGTATGACTAACAGCGGGAAGACACCGTCTTATCCGGCAGCGAGCGGCTTATCCTTCACGAGAAGCAGCGGGCAGCTCCGTCATCAGCAAAGCGAACAGCAACGCCTGATCAGCGACCTGATCGCGCACGAGCAACCGCTCGCGCTGCAACGTTTGGCGCAGGCGCTGGCGAGCGATGAGAGCACTGCCGGAGGGACGATCGATCACGAGGCGCGATTGGAGCATCAGGGCGCTGTTCATGGCACAATCCTTTCGACAATTTACTACAAATTGTAGTAGACAAGATCACAAAGAAAACGCGTTGTTGCGCGCTACTGCGACATCCCAATCATGGCGAGACCAACGGCCGGCAGAAGCGGTAATGGTCGACTCGCATTCTTGCCAGCGTTCAGGCGTCCACACTTCCAGATACTGATCCATCCCAACCAGAACAGCCGTGCGATCAAGACCGGCATAAGCGCGGAGCGGTGCAGAGATAACGATCATTGCCTGTTCATTGAGTGACAAAGCGCTGGCATCGGCAAACAGCAGCCGGCGTAACCAGCGCTCATCAGCCCCGCTGAGGGTCAGATTGCTCACCCGCTGGACCAACCCACGCCAGAACGGTTCGGGGCACAGTTGGAGACAGCGTTCAAAGCCGCGCGTCACGACCACACCAGCGTTAAACACGGGGCGGATCGGGGCGGGAATGGTCAAGCGGCCTTGTTCATCGAGCGACACCGGCCAAGTACCGAGCAGCATTGCCTCCTCACAGGGTTAGAACGATAGGTTTGACGATCCTTTTCGGGTTCTTGTTGGGTTCTTAAATACACCTTTCTAAGTTACTATAGCATATAATATTCGAGCCGTCTAGAGTTTCTCGCGGGAATTTCTCGGCGGGGCCTTGACATTACTACAGTATGTAGTATTATAAAACTGAACCGCGTTTTGACGCCGTCTTGCCTATAATCGCCTGCCCGTTGTTACTGACGAAAATGACGAGACAAACTGCATAGGAGGGGCAACTATCACTCACCTACCAACACCAAAAAAATACCCAACAAGCACCCGAAAGACTGGACAAAACGGTTTATTAGTGGTATAGTAATTCCTGAAAGGAACCCGAAAGGAACCCCGCAATGCAAGCAGTGAATCACAACCCAACGCTCAACACAGTGACTGAAGCTGATCATCTGGCGGTGCAATTACCGCTTCAGGTAATGGGACTGTCCACTATCTATGCTGCTACGCTTGAATTCCTCCAGCGCCGTTACCCGACAGTCTTGCCTGATCATTTGTGGGCGGAAGTTGCGGGCGGGGTCGTTCTCTCGCTCGCGCCAGTTGCGTTGGCTGCTCGCCGTTTGAGCGGCCTCGATTGGCGCCGATATGAAGATCTGGTCTGGCGGAGCTTTGTGGCTGCGGGCATTCCCATCATTCTATGGCAACTCGGCGAAAATGTACTGCGCCGCCGCGCAGCCGAAGATTACCTGCGCCGATCACGAAGGAGCGCTGTTGATTATGCCGACGATACCACGCCGCTGGCCAACCGAATTAGAGACCGAGAGGGTGGAGCTGATCCGCATTGCGGACGAGGCGGTTCAGTACATCCAGCAGGCCCGGAGTACGCTTGAAGAGGTGCGCGCCGAATTAGGGCGCAATATTCATCTTGCGCGGGTATTAATCGTGACCGCCGAGCGCACTGTGTACGATGCCTTGACCTGCACTGAACGCATGCGGCGCTACTTGGCCGTCGTGCGCGGCGCTGAAATTCATGGACGCTGGCCGATGACAGCGGCTCGCCAACGCGACGATAGCGAGCAAGCGTTGGATCGAGCCGCCCAAAACCTCGAAGAAGCGCAAGACATGTTTGAGGCGTTACGCGAGAGTTATCATTCGAATTTCACGCTCGCCGAGGCGATTCTGGCCGATATGACGCTCGCCCTTGCCCGCGCTCGCCGTTCGATCGAACAGATGGTGCGCTTGCTTACTGAAGCGGCCATCGGACGTGATTAGGCCTTGCCTGCAATCACGCAGCGCAACCGATCAGCTATGACT
Organism: uncultured Chloroflexus sp.; assembly: GCF_938091255.1. NCBI lineage: Bacteria > Bacillati > Chloroflexota > Chloroflexia > Chloroflexales > Chloroflexaceae > Chloroflexus > uncultured Chloroflexus sp. The sequence continues at coordinate 37,007 of NZ_CALLJH010000012.1, read as the reverse complement.
CACAGCGCAACCGAAACCGTCTACTACGGCGTTGGCGTAACAGGAGGGACGGACGTCGCAGTTGGCGTTGCCGTCAACGGAGACGGCGTCGCAGGAGGTGTCGCGGTTGGTGTAGGCAAGCCAACATCATCCACGGTATCGGCAGCAATGTCGCTCAGCCGATCAAGAAAACGGGTTAACCGCTCGCTGCGCCGTTCAATCTCGCGTAGCCGCGCATTTTGCTCGGCTTGAACAGTTGCCACTACCGCCACCACAACTTGCCCCTCGCGCAACTGATCTTGCAACGCTGCCGCTTCAGCGACTGCGGTTTGCAGTGCCTGCCCCAAGGCTACTGCCGTCGCGGCTTGCCCGGCTTGGGCAGTCGCCGCCGCTGCCAGTCGTCCCGCCTGCGCTTCGAGATCATCGATCCGCTCGCGCGCATTGCCCAGATCGATGCTGGCCTGCGCCTGCACGGTTTGCAGTTGGGCCACCGTATCGGCTTGAGCGGTGGCCGCTGCTTGCAACCGCTGCACATCAACGCTCGCTTGCCTGATCTGCTGCGGCGTGGCGAGATCAACTCCCAACAGCACCAGTATGCCTCCGGCAACAGCTAGCGCCAACCCAGCCGCGATGATCACAGTCAAGAACCAGCCAATCACACCGATGATCCGGCTAACACAACTCCGCGGACGCGGTGCGGGCGGCGCCGGCGGCGGGGATACCGGCGCTTCATTCGAGTCAGATTGGGTCATTGTTATCCTACTGCATTAGCGCGAACACACTGCTATTGTAGCATGCCGGCTGGCAATCCACGATCGCACCGTTAGACGGCAAATGACGCCCGTAGTCAGCGTCATTTGACAGTCTGCAAGGCGCTAGCTACAATCGCACCAGCCAGATTGCTATGCCGAGGAGCCTATGAGAGTTCCGCTGTCATGGTTGCGTGAATTTGTTGCGGTCGATCTGCCGGTCGAAGAGTTGGCCCGGCGCTTGACCTTCGGCGGCATGGAGGTCGCCCAGATCCACCGGATCGGGGTTGAGGGCGCACCGCTGCCGTGGGATCCTGAATTGATTGTCGTTGCCAATGTGCTTGAGGTGCGGTCGCATCCGAATGCCGACCGGCTGGTGTTGGCCGAGGTTGATTATGGCGCGGCCCAGCCCCATACGGTTGTCACCGGCGCGCCTAATCTCTTTCCCTATCGCGATCAGGGCCGCTTGACCCATCCGCTGAAAGCGGTGTTTGCCCGCGAAGGGGCACAGTTGTACGATGGCCACGCCGAGGGCTGGGTGATTACGAAACTCAAGGGCCGGCCAGTGCGCGGTGTGATGAGTGATGCGATGCTCTGCTCGGAGAAAGAGCTGGGCCTGAGCGAGGATCACGAGGGGATTTTGATCTTGCCTGACGATGCGCCGGTAGGAATGCCGCTACGCGATTATTTGGGCGAGATTGTGCTGGAAATCGACCTGACCCCCAACTTCGCCCGTTGTCTCTCGATCGTTGGGGTGGCCCGCGAAGTCGCTGCACTGACCGGCGCGCCACTTACCTTGCCCGATCCGCAGGTCGTTGCCACCGGCCCGTCGATCATTGGGCGGGCCAACGTCACCGTCCGCGAACCCGATCTCTGTCCACGCTTTATGGTGGGATTGGCCGAGGGCGTCAGAATTGGGCCATCACCATTCTGGATGCAGCGCCGCTTGATCAATGCCGGCATGCGCCCGATCAACAATATTGTCGATATTTCTAACTACGTGATGCTTGAATGGGGCCAACCAACTCACGCCTTCGATGCTGATCGGGTAGCCGATCGCCACCTTATTGTACGCCTAGCCCAACCCGGCGAACGGTTGAAGACGCTCGATGATCGCGATCGCGATCTGACCCCCGGCCCGGAGAGCGGCTTGACCCACCCGCCGCTAATGGTGTGCGACGCCACCGGGCCGCTGGCGGTCGCCGGTGTGATGGGCGGCGCTAGCTCTGAGGTGAGCGAGACGACGACCAATGTGTTGCTCGAAGCAGCCATCTGGGAGCCGGTACAGATTCGCCGCACGGCGCGCGGCCTGAAGTTACCCAGTGAAGCATCGCGCCGTTTCGAGCGCGGGGTTGACTATGAGTTACCGCCGATCGCGCTGCACCGCTGTTTGGAACTGATGCGCTTATACGCAGGGGCAACGATTGCCGCCGATTTCATCGATGTCTATTCGCGCCCGTGGCAGCCGGTGACGATCAATCTGCCACCCTCGGAAGTGCGCCGCCTGCTCGGCATTCATCTCGACGCCCACGCCATCACCGAAATTTTAGGCCGGCTAGGATTTGAATGCTCGATCAGCGGCAGCGCACCAGTCGGCGATTTCGCAATGCTAGCCGCCGAGCCGGTGATTCACGTGCAGGTACCGTCGTTCCGCCAAGATGTGACGATGGCTGCCGATCTGTGCGAAGAGATTGCCCGCGTCTACGGCTACGATCAGATTCCGTCCACCCGACTGGCCGATGAATTGCCGCCGCCAGTGACGCTCAAGGCGATCGAACTCGAAGAGCAGGTGCGCGATCTGATGGTCGGCGCCGGCTTGACTGAACTGATCACCTATTCACTGATCGATATGGCGCTGGTTGCGCAGGTCCAGCCCTCTGAGGCCGTCGCCGAGCGATACCTCAAGCTGAGCAATCCCAGTACGCCGGAACACGTCTATTTGCGCCGCTCGTTGCTGCCCTCGATCGCGGCGGCGCTGGCCATGAACCTGCGCGAGCGCGAGCGTTCGCTGGTATTCGAGATTGGGCGGGTCTACCTGCCCCCAGCCGAGCCGGGCAAAGATGATCGCTGGCTGCCCGACGAACCACGCCGGCTGGCGATTGCAATGGCCGGCCCGCGCCAGCCGGAAAGCTGGCTGAACACCGACCGCGAGTGGCTCGATTTCTACGATCTGAAGGGGATCGTCGAGCTGCTCGGCAAACGGTTAGGGTTGGCCGAGCAACTCAACTTTGTGCCGCTGACCGATGACGAGCGCTTCCACCCCGGACGCTCGGCGGCACTGATGTTGGTGCGCAGACGCGATAGCCGGGGGCAGCCAGTTGATCAGCAACCGGTTGGCGTGCTCGGCGAAGCCCATCCGCAGGTGCGCGCGCGGCTAGAGGTGTCAGCGCCGCGAGTGTTGCTGGCCGAGATCGATCTCGAGACGCTGTTTGCCCACGCTGGGCAAGCGGTGTACCGGCCCATCTCGCGTTTCCCGGCCAGTGTGCAAGATCTGTCGATTGTGGCTGATGAAACTGTCAGCGAGGCGCAGATTCGGGCCGTTATCCAGCGTAGCGCCGGCGAGTATCTAGAGAGCCTTACGCTGTTTGATCGCTACAGCGGGCCGCAAGTGGGGGCAGGCAAACGCAGCCTGACCTATCACCTCGTCTTCCGTGCGCCTGACCGCACCCTGCTCGACGAGACGTTAGCCAAGATTCGCAAGAAGATCGTCGGCAACCTCGAACGCGAGCTAGGGGCGACGATTCGCAGTTGAGCCATGGCAACCGCGCCGGCCAAACTCATTCTCTGCGGCGAACATGCCGTCGTCTACGGACGGCCAGCGATTGCGTTGCCGCTGGCCGACATTCGGGCGACGGCAACTGTCACGCCGATCCCGCCGGGGTGCGGCCCGCTGATCAGTGCGCCCGATCTCGGCGGGCAGTGGCGAGTAGTTGAGCGGCCCGATGAACCGCTCAGCGGGTTGGTGATGGCGGTCATCGAGCGGTTTGGCCTCCCGGCTGATGTTGAAATCACCATCCGCTCAGCGATCCCGATCGCTAGCGGCATGGGCAGCGGGGCAGCTATCGCCACGGCGATTGTGCGCGAGTTGCTGGCGCACAGCGGCCAAACCCTCCCGCCAACAGCCATTTCCGAACTCGTGTACGAGAGCGAACGCGGCTATCACGGCACCCCCAGCGGGATTGACAACACCGTGGTGGCGTTCGAGCAGCCGATCTGGTTTCAGCGCCGGCCATCGCTCCCGCCGTTGATCGAGCCATTACCCATCGGCGCGCCGCTGACGCTGGTCGTTGGTGACAGTGGCGTGCGCAGCCCGACCCGCTTACCGGTCGGTGCGGTGCGCGAGCGATGGCAGGCCGATCCGGTACGCTACGAAGCATTGTTCGATCAGGTGGGCGCGTTGGTAGAGCAAGCGCGCACGGCGCTGGCAACGGGTGATGCGGCACGGTTAGGGCCGCTCCTCAGCGCCAACCACGAGCTACTACGCGAGATCGGCGTCTCGTCGCCGGAACTTGACCGGCTGGTCGCGGCAGCGCATGCCGCCGGTGCATTGGGGGCAAAGCTGGCCGGTGCTGGCTGGGGTGGTGTGATGCTGGCGTTAACCACGCCAGAACAAGCGACAACGATCGCTGGCGCATTGCGCGCCGCCGGCGCAACCAACACACTCGTGACGACGATTGCCGCAACTGGATGATAGTGGAATGCGGCAGTAGAACTGCCGCACTCTAGATGTTCACCGACCCGCCGGCAACGGTGGTAGCGCATTGGATGCGGTAGGGAGACTGCTCAATGTTCGGCAAGCTTACCCAACCGGTAACTGCACAATGAACGTGCTGCCACAACCCACTTCACTCTCAAGCATAATGTTACCGCCGTGGGCTGCAACCGCCAACCGGCAGAAGTAGAGACCCAAGCCGGTCCCACGGCCCCGATCATTCTCACGTGCCTGATAGAAGCGATCGAAGATCCGCTCTTGCGCCTCGCGCGGAATACCCGGACCGGTATCGCTCACCCGCAGCTCTACGCTATGGCCATCGTTGGTCAGACGAGCGGACACCACCACTTCACCCCTTGACGGTGTAAACTTCACCGCATTCGAGACCAGATTCGCGATCACCCGTTCGATTAAGTGCGGATCCAACATCACTGCCGGCAGCTCAACCGGCAATTCCACCCGCACATACGGCTGATCGGGATGGGCCAAGTGACGAAACGGCTCACACACGGCCTTGATCAGCGCAACGAGGTTAGCCGGCTGCAACTGCAACGACCAACTGCTCGTCTCGAGCCGGGCCGAATCGAGCACCGTTTCGGTCAAGCTCAGCAGATAATTGGCGCTCTCCCGCGCTACTTCGAGCAATTCATCACGCGCGTTGGCATCAAACCCCTGTCGCTGTAAGGCTTTGAGACTGATCAGCAGCGTATGCAGCGGCGCGCGCATATCATGAACAACCATCTGGGTCTGATCTTCGTGATTGCGCAGCCGTTCGGTGAGCGCGCGATTGGCTAGCGCCAACGTCACGTGTTGGCGAGCGGCAAAATCGAGCGCCTGATGCGCGATCTGCAAGAGCAAATGGCTAGGCGGCGGCTGCAAACGCTGCAAAGCGGCGCGTTGCAGCATCGGGATAGAGTGTTCGAGCAGCTCGCTCAGGGCCAACAAATCGTCAGGCGCGCAGCTCCAATGGGCATCATGCAATTGCAGATCAGCTTCACGTTCCAACGACTCCATCGGAATAGCGACCAACGCATAGCCATAACGCAGCCCCACCCCAACCAGCGCCACTCCCGCACCTTGGAGCACGATATTACTACGCTGAATCGGCAACGCCACGTCCTGCAAGGCCAGATCGGCCCAATGACCACCAGCTGACCCAGCGACGAGTACCGATCCACCCTCAGCGAGCGTTGCATAACTCAACGTCTGGGCTAGTTGGATAAGCGCCGCTGGTGTATATCCGCCCGCTACTCCCATCCGCAGACACGATTTGAGCTGAACAATGTCTGGGATGAGCTGGGCTACTGCTCGCTCACCCACTTCACGTTGATTGCCCCCTCCCACGGTTCGTTCCTTCCCCGCTGCGTAGCATTCGCTACCCGATCACGAGGCTGCTGAGCATGGCATTGAAGAGTTCAAGCTGGCTATCAAAGCCGCTTTCCGGCGCTTCAAACATGATCAGATAGGTCCACAACGTATTCGGACTCGTGACGATAACTGCGACGACATAACTGTTACCGCCTTGATCGAGAGGATAAGTATACTCAAGCTTCAAACCATTCAGGCCTGCTATCTGGAAATCGGTGACATCAACGCGCAGCTCGCCTTGCTGGTTCACGACAGTCTTTAGCTCTGCCATCAAGGTGCGGGTCGCAACGGTTGGATCGTCGTCAACAAACTTGTAGACGTCAACCACCACATACACACCATCATCAACCGCGCGATTCGAGAAGATGATCCGGTCGTTGCCAGTATCAAATGCGCGCCAATTTTGCGGATAATCAATAGCGAAACTAAGCGCGCCTTCGTAGCGTTGGTAACCGGTTTGGGCTGCACCGGCAGGCGGCGCCACACCACCACCCGGCGTGGTTGGCACATTGGTATTGTCTACCGCCACATCCACATAGCTGTAGTGATAATTGCCGGCAATATCGCGCACCAGAAAACCCATCACATAATCGCCGCTTAGAGTCGGGCCACGCACCGCCTTGAGCGGCGCATCACCAAATGTAATCGTTTGGCCCTCAAACCGATTAGCTTCCAGTCCACTCCCAGTATCAGTGTACGAGCGATAGTAAGCGGTAAAGGTATCACCAGCGCGGGGGAACAACTCAAACGGTTGCGGTTCTTGCTTGCCAGCGGTGCGGGGAAAACCCCAAACCCGGAGCAATTGCGCTTCATTGCCCTGTATTGCAAAGACGAGCCCAGCGTTGATTTGCTCACCGGTGGCGGTTGATGTATAGATGCCTTCAACGCCGTAAAACTCAAAGCCATATTTAATGGGTCCTAGTAAGACCTCAATCGAATCATTCCCGTTGCTTAAGTACCAATTGGTGGCGTCCCAATTCAGGCGCAAGCTAAATTCGCCATCGCTCCAATTGGGCACTTGGCTGCCCGGCGCAGCGCCCGGCGGGTAGATGAAATCAACCAAAATCAGATCGACCGTATCGCGCCGATCGTTGGGAATGCCGATAAATTGGAACACATAAGCAATATCACTGCCGGCCAAGGTGCCGGTGAGACTAGCGGGCGCATTGACACTCACCACATCGCGATTAATGGCTAAATCACGAATCGTTGGCCGTTGCACAACCGTACTGCTTGCCTGATAGTACGTGGTCAGAAACTCTTCCCACGCCGTGGCGCGCGGCGTCGGTGAAGCGCGTTCGTATGCCTCAGCATACAGATTAGCCAACTGTGGGAAGTAGATCGAGAGTCCGCCGCTCTCGCGGTGATACGACCCGACGCCATTAGCTAGCCGGGCCGATTCAATTGCGCGCAGCAGTTGCGCGGCCCGCTCACGTACAGCGCCAGTTGCACCTTGTTGGGGGAGCAAGTTCAGAAAGTGCGGCAGATCGATCGCATTAAACTCTTCGGCATACGATGGCGCATACACATTGGTAAATGAACGGGCTTGGCCGATAGCAGTATAGCTTTGTTGCACCCCCCGTTGCAATTCTTGCGCTAAAGCATCGAGCCCGCTCACCAGCTCATTCATGCGGGTGAGATCAAAGGCCGAGAGTGTCACTTCATCAGCGCTTTGGCCGCGAAACGAATCCATATAGGTTTGCACAATGACCGGCCCAATCGCGTAGCCATCTTGTTCGGGTTTAGCAACCACCTGCTCAAGCCACGCATCCCAAGCCCAACCGCTGTTAGGTTCGAGTTCGGCGGAAGCGACTGCCACCCGGCCATACGGAGCAACCGTGTGCAGCACGTCAAACTGGGCCATGAGGCAAGCATCAAAGCCGATCATCTCAAAGCCACCGATACGGGTGCGCGCGATTGCCGTCTCAAAGGCAGAGCTGATCTCGGGCAGATTCAACACATCCCCATCGGTATCATCGCTGGCGATGCCTAGCCACGACGCGCCATGATCCCAGAGAATGATGGCGTAACGTTTGGCTGGGTAGTTCTCAATTCCCCAGATCAAGAAGTCACTCAGGGTAGCCGGATCACCCATATTGCGCTCGCCGAGATCGGTCAGTGCATTCTCGCGGGTTGGTTCCATTCCGGCTTCGACCCGAAACCTCAGCGTGCTATCCCAGTTGCCGTAGCGACGGTCATCCCACACTTCTGGCGAACGAATCCGATCCATTTGCACCACAATATGCACCTGATCGGTTGAGCCAACCCGCGCCATTTCTTCAAAGTCATCAATCGCATCAGACTCAAGATTGTTATCGCCATCGAGATAGACCAGCACCGTCCACTCCGCCGCATTAGGCGGCGGCACACGGGTCGGCGTGGTTGGCTGCGCGATAGGAGATGTATTGAACCCGCCGCCGCTAGAGTTATTGTTGCCGCCACCATTACTGCCGCCGCGGTTAAAGAAGATCACACCGCCAGCAACGGCAACCGCGAGAACGATGCAGGTAAACACACCAACGAGTATAAGCCAGATTGGGAAGCGACGGGGTTGGGTTGCCGGCGGCAGCGCGGAAGGGGGGACAGGCGGCAATTGAAAACCGCCAGCGGCAGGCGGCGGCGGCTGGGGCTGCCTCGACCATCCGGGAGCGGCGGGTGGCGGCTGGGGCTGCCTCGACCATCCGGGAGCGGCGGGTGGCGGCTGGGGCTGCCCCGACCATCCGGGAGCGGCAGGCGGCGGCTGGGGCTGCCCCGACCATCCGGGAGCGGCGGGTGGCGGCTGGGGCTGCCCCGACCATCCGGGAGCGGCGGGTGGCGAAACGGACGGTGGTGATGAACCAACGGGCAAAGTCGGTTCGAGCACAGCTCCAGCTAGTTCTTCAAACCGAAATACCTCATCACCGATTGCAAACGTATCGCCGGTGCGCAAGAGTTGCCGCTGCACTAGCTGGCCGTTGAGCAACGTACCATTCGAGCTGCCCAGATCGACCAGCACATACGCCCCGCCTTCACGCCTAATCTCGGCATGCCGGCGAGAAGCGCGCTGGCTAGCGATCACAACCGCGTTATCAGGCGAACGTCCAAACGTGAGCGATGTTTCGCCCAATTGAAACATCCGACCGGCCAGCGGGCCACTCACCGCTACCACACGTGCAGACATAACAAGATTCCTCGTGATGACGCACAGCAGAACGCAAGCACAACCGCATTGTAGCACGCGATCTCTACGTTGAACATAGGCAAAAGGTTACACCTTACGGCTGATCTCGTAGGGTGGGAAAGTAGGATATACTCGCAATAATGTTCTATGTTCGCCACAATACGCACGGCGGCGCAGTGCCAATACGATTGCGACTGGCGGCCACGTTGCGATGACATGAGAGGAGCCACTAATCGTGCAGCGTAGTGAATTTACGGTTGCTTCGGCCTACGTTTACGACCGGCGCAGCGTAGCGCGTTGGCTGCTCTCGCACGTGGCGCGTTACTGGCCGTTTGTGTTGGGATTTTACCTCTGTTTCATCACCGCATGGGCGGCTTATTCAGGGGCGCAAGCGTTAATTGGGCGCGTTGCCGACGTGCTGAGCGGCCCGCCCGATTACGCCGCCTTGACCGGGTTGGCACTGGCGGTGCTGGCCGTAATGGTGACGGATAGCGTAACGGCGTTGATTGGCAGTTTGTCGGCTGAGAATGTCGCAGCGCGGGTCGAAGCTGATGTGCGGCAAGAGTTTTACGAGAGCTTGCTGGCCAAGAGCAAGGCGTTTCACGATCGCCAGCGCGCAGGCGACCTCATGGCGCGCGCCACCGATGATACCAATTTCGTAGCGAATATGATGGTGCCCGGCGCTACTTTGATCTCTGAAACGGTGTTGGGGATCGTGGTGCCGCTGACCTTCATCTTCTTCACCGAACCACGCCTGATCATCGTGCCATTGCTCTTCGTGGCGGGCTATATTATCACCGCGCGCTGGTATCTGCGCCGGTTGATGCCGGTGATCCAGCGCCAGCGCGAGCAGTATGGGGTAATGAATGCTGGGTTGGAAGAGACGATCAGCGGGATCGAGGTAGTGAAGGCCAGTGCTCGCGAGGCACTCGAGCGCTCGAAGTATCTGCGCAACGCCCAACGCTTCCGCGATCTGTTTGTGCAGCAAGGTGACATTGAGGCGCGCTATCTGCCGCTCTTGCTGTTTGGGATTGCGCTAGGCGCGGAGTTTTTCCATGCCCTGTGGCTCTACAGCGCTGGTGAAATCGGGTTGGGGCAAGTAGTGGCGGTGATCGGGCTGATGAATGTCTTGCGCTTCCCAACCTTCATCTCGCTCTTCGCCTTCTCGGTCTTTCAGGCCGGGTTGGCCGGCGCACGTCGCATTCTTTCGGTCATCAACGCCACCACTGATCTTGACGAGAATCCGAACGGCTATCGCGCGCCAATGCGCGGCGAGATCGAGTTCGAGAAGGTGAGCTTTAGCTTTGCCGCTCACCCCGGCGAAGAGCCGCATCAGGTGCTACGCGACATCTCGTTCCGTATTGCCGCCGGGCAGACGGTGGCGATTGTCGGGCAGACGGGCAGCGGCAAGAGCGCGCTGACCCAACTCGTCAACCGTACATACGACGCAACCAGCGGGCGGGTGTTGATTGATGGGGTAGATGTGCGGGAGTGGAATCTCGATGCCCTGCGCTCGCAGATCGGCAAGATTGAGCAAGATATCTTCCTCTTCTCACGCACGATCGGCGAAAATATCGCCTTTGGCGCGCCCGGCGCGACCCAAGAGCAGATCGAGGCAGCGGCGCGCGCCGCCCAAGCCCACGAGTTTATTAGCCGCATGCCCAATGGCTACCAGACGGTGATCGGCGAACGCGGCGTGACCCTGTCGGGCGGGCAACGGCAGCGGATCGCACTGGCCCGCGCGTTTCTCGCCAACCCGCGCATTCTTATTCTCGACGATAGCACCAGCGCGATCGATAGTGCGACCGAAGATGAGATTCAGCGTGCGATCCGGCATGCGCAGCAAGGGCGCACGGTGTTGTTGATCACCCACCGGCTGGCGCAGATCCGCTGGGCCGATCAGATACTGGTGCTCGATGGCGGCAGATTGGTCGCCGCCGGTACCCACGAGGAGCTGCTGCGCACCTCGCCGCACTACCGGCGGATCTTTGCTCGCTATGAGCATCCGGCGGCGCGCCCGGCGCCAGCGGCAAGTTGACGGCGTGATGATGGCGCTGATGAGTAGAAAGGACGGTCATGGGTTTTCTGTTTGATGGCCTCGATGCTGAAGGCTACGATCGCACATACAGCGATGGCGAACTCGTGCGGCGGATTCTGCGCTATTTTCGCCCGCAAGCCGCCAAGATCATCACCGCCGCGTTGATGATTAGCGCCACTGCGCTGATCGAGGCGCTCATCCCGATCTTTATCTCGTACAGTATTGACGAGATTCAGACCGCAACCTCGCTCAATCAGGCGGCAGTGCTGGCCGGTGCGCTGGCCCTGATCGCCTGTTTGTCGTGGGTGTTTAACCTGATCCGGCAAACAATGTCGGTGCGGGCCATCGGCGACGTGGTGCTGGCGCTGCGTCGCGATGCTGCCGATGCCGTGCTGGCCCGCGACCTCAGCTTCTACGACGAGTTTCCGTCGGGCAAAATCGTCAGTCGTGTGAATTCCGACACAGCAGCTTTTGCGCAGGTGATGACGCTGACCATGGATCTGCTCAGCCGGTTGCTGCTGGTGGTAGTGCTGGTCGGTTATCTGACAACCGTCAGTTGGTCGCTGACGCTGGTGCTGCTCGGGTTGGCGCCACTCATCATTGGTGCCGCATTAGCGTTTCGTACTATTGCGCGTAAGGTCATTACCGCCTCGCGGCGGGTGAATGCCGAAGTCAGTAATCACATTCAAGAAACGGTGAGCGGGATCGGGGTCGCCAAGACCTTCCGCCAAGAGCAGGCGGTGTACGCCGACTTTCTCGATGTCAACCAAAAGAGCCGGCGAGTCAACTTGTACACCCGTTATACCTTTAGCAGCATCTTTCCGCTGCTCAATCTGCTGGCTGCCGCCGGCACCGCGTTGCTCGTCTACCTCGGTGGGCAGAAGGTCTATGCCGGCGAACTCACCACCGGCACGTGGTTTCTCTTCATCCAAGGCCTGCAGAGCTTTTGGTTCCCGCTGACCAGCATCGCCTCATTCTGGAGCCAGTTCCAACTCGGGTTAGCCGCCGGCGAGCGGGTGTTCGCGCTGATCGACGCCGAACCGCGGGTGACGCAGAGCGACCGGCTCGATCCGGGCCGGTTGCGCGGCGAGATTATCTTCGATCGGGTTGATTTTGCGTACAAACCGGGCGAACCGGTCTTACGCCAGTTCAATCTGCATATTCAACCGGGAGAGCGAGTGGCGCTGGTTGGTCATACTGGTTCCGGCAAGAGCAGCATTGCCAAGCTAATCGCCCGCTTCTACGAGTTTCAAGGCGGGCAGATCAAGATCGACGGCTACGACATTCGCCGGCTTGATCTGGCCGCCTATCGCAGCCAATTGGGTATGGTGACGCAGACGCCATTTCTATTCGATGGCACAGTGCGCGAGAATATTCGCTACGGGAAACCAGACGCGAGCGACGATGAGGTGCTGGCGGCGGCGCAACGGGTGGGGCACGGCGATTGGCTAGCAACCCTGCCAGCGGGTCTCGATACGCCGGTCGGCGAGCGCGGCAGCAGCCTGAGCATGGGCCAGCGGCAACTGGTGGCATTGGCGCGAGTGTTATTGCAAGACCCGGCGATTCTCATTTTGGATGAAGCCACCGCTAGCATTGATCCGCTCACCGAAGCCTTGATTCAAGAGGGTTTGGATGAGGCGATGCGGGATCGAACCGCGATCATCATCGCCCACCGCTTGAGCACGGTGCGCGAAGTTGACCGGATCATCGTGCTACGCCGCGGCGAGATTCTCGAACAGGGGACGCACGACCAGTTGCTGGCTGCTGGCGGGCACTATGCTGAGCTGTATAACACCTACTTCCGCCACCAGAGCCTTGAATACATCGAGGCGGCGGGTCAGCGGTAAACGCAAAGGCGCGATGGAAGCAAAGGCGCAAAGGGGTTAACGCCCAGACGCAGAGAACGCAAAGATTGTAAACGCAAAGGCGCGTAGGACGCAGAGGACAGTTTATATCACCAAACCCCTCTGCGCCGCTTTGCAGTCTTGGGCGCCTTTGCGTAGAGCCGGACGCCGTCTAGCTCTACTGGGGACGTTACACCTTTTCCAACGCTGACCGTTCTTGCAGCGATAGCAACGTCCATTGGCCAGCGCGCATAGCTTGGATCGCTTGCACCGCCGCTGCTGCTCCCGACAGCGTGGTCAAGGTCGGCACACCATACACAATCGCGGCCCGGCGGATGGCCCCCTCGTCAAAGAAGCTGGCCTTGCCGAGCGGTGTGTTCACGATAAGGGCAATCTCACCATTCTTGATATAGTCAACCGCATTGGGTCGGCCCTCGTTCACCTTGTAGATTGGCTTCACCTCAAGACCGTGCTGTTGAAGAAAGGCAGCCGTGCCGCTGGTGGCCAGCAGTTTGAAGCCGAGGGCTGCTAAATCACGGGCAATTGGCAACAGATTGGCCTTGTCGCGGTCGTTGACGCTGAGGAAGGCATTGCCGCTGGTGGGTAGGTGACTATTGCACGCCATCTGCGCCTTGGCAAACGCCTCACCAAACGTCGCGCCGCTGCCCATCCCCTCGCCGGTGGACTTCATCTCTGGGCCGAGCAGCGTGTCAACGCCACTGAAGCGCGACCACGGCAGCACAACTTCTTTGACGTGGTAGCGCTGCTCGCTCGTCACATCCAACCGGTAGCGGGGCAGATTAACCATGGCCGGATGCATGATCTCAATGCGACCATGCTCGTGCCGCAGCCGCGCGCCGGCGGCGCATTGCACCGCCAATTGCGCCCACGGTACACCGGTCGCCTTGGCGACAAAGGGCACGGTACGCGAGGCGCGCGGGTTGACTTCGAGCACGTAGACAACACCGTCTTTCATCGCGTACTGGATATTCATCAGGCCGACCACCCCCAGCGCGCGGGCCAATTGCTCGGTATACCGGCGCATAGTTTCGACGTGCTCTTCGGCCACCATGTAAGTTGGGATCACGCAGGCGCTATCGCCGGAATGAACGCCGGCCAACTCAATTTGCTCCATAATCCCGGCAATCACAACCGTCTCGCCATCGCAGATCGCGTCGACATCCATCTCAAACGCATCTTCGAGGAAGCGGTCAATTAACACCGGATGCTCCGGCGAAGCGGCGACCGCCTCACGCATATAGCGTTCGAGGGCAGCGTCGTCGTAAACAATCGCCATCGCCCGCCCACCCAGCACGTAGCTGGGCCGAACTACAACTGGATAACCGATCCGGCGGGCTACGGCGAGCGCCTCTTCCCACGAGGTGGCGCTGCCATGTTCGGGGGCGGGAATATGCAACTCCTTCAACAACGCGCCAAACCGGTCACGATCCTCGGCCAGATCGATCGCTTCGGGGGCCGTGCCCCAGATTGGTACCCCGATTGCTTCGAGCGCCCGCGCCAATTTGAGTGGCGTCTGCCCGCCAAACTGAATGATCACGCCATCGGGCCGCTCTTCGTCAACCACGTTCAACACATCTTCGAGGGTCAGCGGCTCGAAATAGAGCCGGTCAGCGGTATCGTAGTCGGTCGAGACCGTCTCTGGGTTGCAGTTGACCATAATGGTCTCGTAACCAAGAGCACGCAGCCCAAAGACGGCGTGGCTACAGCAATAGTCAAACTCGATGCCCTGCCCGATCCGGTTGGGGCCAGAACCAAGGATCACCACCTTCTTGCGATCGGACGGCTCCGCCTCATCTTCGCTTTCGTATGACGAATAAAGATAAGGCGTGTAGGCGGGGAACTCGGCAGCACAGGTATCAACGCGGTGAAAGGTCGGGCGAATGCCGAGCGCCAGACGGCGCTGACGCACCGCCAATTCTGCCGACCAGCGCTGCGGGCCGGGAGGCACGCGCAGCAAGTGGGCAAGCTGCGCATCGCTGAACCCCATACGCTTGGCTTGGCGCAGCAGATCGGGCGGGATGGTGTTGAGATCAAAGGCGCGCAGGCGGCCTTCAAGATTGACGAGCTGCTCGAGCTGACGGATGAACCACGGATCGATCTTGGTCAGCGCACTAATCTGCTCGACCGACATCCCGCTTTGCAAAGCATAGCGAATGTAAAACATGCGATCAGGATGGGGCGTAATCAACCGCTCGCGCAACCGTTCCGGCTCAATCGCATCGCGGCCATCGGCACCCCACCCAGCTCGCCCCTGCTCGAGCGAGCGCCACGCCTTCTGAAAGGCTTCGGGGAAGGTACGCCCGATCGCCATCACCTCACCGACCGACTTCATCGACGTGGTGAGCGTCTGATCGGCTTGGGGAAACTTCTCGAAGGTGAAGCGCGGAATCTTCACCACCACATAGTCGAGGGTCGGCTCGAACGAGGCCGGCGTCTCGCGCGTGATGTCGTTCGGCAACTCATCGAGGGTATAGCCGACAGCCAACTTCGCTGCAATCTTGGCAATCGGAAAGCCAGTTGCTTTCGAGGCCAACGCTGACGAACGTGAGACACGGGGGTTCATCTCGATCACGTAGATGCGGCCATCGGTGGGCGAAACGGCAAACTGAACATTGGAACCACCGGTTTCAACACCGACGGCGCGCAACACTGCCAACCCCATATCGCGCATCCGCTCGTACTCGCGGTCGGTGAGGGTCATCGCCGGGGCAACCGTAATGCTATCGCCGGTATGCACGCCCATCGGGTCAATATTCTCGATCGAGCAGATGATAACGCCGTTATCGTTGCGGTCGCGCATCACCTCTAGCTCAAACTCCTTCCAGCCCAGCACACTCTCTTCGATCAACACTTGCGATACCGGTGAAGCATCGAGACCACGTTCAACAATGGCGCGGAACTCTTCCATGTTGTAGGCAATGCCGCCGCCTTCGCCGCCGAGAGTGAACGAAGGTCGAATAATGGCCGGGAAACCGGTCTGCGCCACCACTGCCAGCGCCTCATCGAGCGTGGTCGCGGTACCAGAACGTGGCACCTGCAAGCCAATTTCGATCATTTTATCCTTAAAGCGTTGGCGATCTTCGGCGATACGCACCGCTTCGACCGATGCGCCAATCAGCTCGACGCCATACGTAGCGAGGATACCGGCCTCGTGCAGGGCTACCGCCAAATTGAGCGCAGTTTGACCGCCGACGGTGGGCAAAATCGCGTCGGGCCGCTCACGGGCAATGATGCGTTCGAGACTAGGGACGGTCAACGGTTCGATGTAGGTAGCGTCGGCGAGGCTGGGATCGGTCATGATGGTGGCCGGGTTGGAATTGACGAGTACCACCCGGTAGCCCTCTTCGCGCAACGCCTTACACGCTTGAGTGCCGGAATAGTCGAATTCGCAGGCTTGGCCGATCACAATTGGGCCAGAGCCGATAATGAGAATAGTATGGAGATCGGTGCGCTTCGGCATCTTTGTCTCAGACTCCTTTGGCGCGGAGCAAACCAGCGCGCCCCGCACGGCGCTGCTTGATTATACAATACGATTGATGAAGGTTTCACGATGCCGGTCTGGTGGAGAAAGAACAAACTGCTGGGGAACAGGGCAACCCGGCCCAAAGGGCCGGGCTGTGGTTACGAAGCCCGCAGTGCGGGTTGGCTCTCACCCCGGCCCCCTGCTCCTACCTCACGGCGGGAGGGGGGAAGCGGCTGTGTTACCGGCACAGTCACGTGTTGAGGTGGAAGGAATGATCGCCCCACTCCCGCGCCAGTGGGAGCGAGGCTGGGGGTGAGGGTGAAACGGCGCATTCCAAGACTATCAACCGTATTTTTGCTCATGTATTCTGTTCGCCCCTAAACCCGCTGGACGAGGGGGGTTAACTCCCTCCCCCAGCGGGGGAGGGCTGGGGTGGGGGCTGTGCCACTGCTCTGCGGGGTTAACTCACCCCCTCGCCATAACAACCGCACACGCCCCCCCATTCTCCGCTTGTCATTGCGAGCCGCCAGAGACGGCGAAGCGATGCCCGCCGAGCACGAGAGTTACCCGCTGCGGGGGCGTTTTCTGCTGAAGCGGGAGATGGCTGCAGGCGCGCGGGCAGCGCGACGCACTGCCCCCACGCGCCCTCGCAACAACAACTGTACACGCCCTATGCCATAACATCACTCCTATTTGACCGAAGATGTTTGGCGTGGTATTCTTTTTCGTAAAGGTTTCATCATTTCACTTATCATTATTACCATGAACAACCAACGCTATATTGGCCGTATTGTCACGTGGAAAGCGCAGGAAAAGTACGGCTTCATTCAAACGCCGAACCACCCCAATGACATCTTCTTTCACATCAACCAATGCTATCACCGCGATTGGCTGCCGCAGATTGGTGAACTGGTCAGATTCGAGGTTGGCCAAGATGCACAGGGGCGTCTGCAAGCGATCAACGTCGAGTCGCAGTCGCCGGCACCACGCATCGCGCCGCCGCGGGTCAATCCGGGCGATACCATACTGGCGCTGCTGGTATGTGCGGCGTTCATTGCCCTGCTCGGACTAGCAACGATCACGGTAGGGCTATCGGTATGGATTATCGGCTGGTATCTGGCGGCCAGTGTAGTGACACTGATGCTCTATATCGAAGACAAACAGCGTGCGCAGCACGGCGTGCGGCGGATCCGCGAAAAGACACTGCACTGGTGGGAGTTGCTCGGTGGGTGGCCGGGGGCGTTGATCGGGCAAGAGCTGGTGCGCCACAAAGTCAGCAAAGGATCGTATGCGAGCGTGTTCTGGTGGATTGTGTGGCTGCACCTACTGGGGTTGATCGGGTACATCGTGGTGCGCATCGGTCTGGCGACTTGGTAATAGCGGTGGCGGGCAGGGTGGGATTCGAACCCACGACAGCGTTGCCGCTGTACGGCATTTCCAGTGCCGCGCACTAGACCAACTATGCGACCTGCCCGCACCGTTTGCGATATTACCACAAGGTGACGGGTGGTGCAAGAGTGTGTTCGCTACGGCATAGCAGGTGATAAACGACTATTTACCGACCAAAGCCGTCACAACCCTTTCCCACGTAATCGCGTCAACCAGCGGGCGGCCCGCGCACCCCAAGCGGGCCGCTTCAACCGGATCGGCAGTCAGCCGGTCGAGATGTACGGCAATCGCCGCCGGGTCGGGCGGCGAGACGAGGCCGTTCTCGCCGTGACGAACAAATTCGAGCACGCCGCCAGCGTCATCGGTCGTAATCACCGGCCGGCTAGCGCCGAACGCTTCCACCGTGGCAAAGCCGTAGTCTTCATCGATCGGTGCGTAGTAGACGGCGCGGGCATGGGCGTATAGGTCGATCAATTCGTTATCAGCTACAAACCCACGAAAACTGACTCGTTCACCGAGACCAAGGTCGGCAGCGAGACGTTGGAGGCGGTCGCGGTCGGGGCCGGTGCCGGCGATGATAACGCGCACCGGTGTGGTGGTACGGGCTAGCGCCGCCAGCAGCAAATCGATCCGCTTGGCGCGGTCGAGGCGGGCCGGCGAGAGGATGTAGTCGTGGTAAGGCCCGGCCCACAACTGCCCGGCGTAGCGGCTCGGCGGGTAGAGCGGCGTGCTGCTGAGGCCGTTGAAGCGTTCGAGCCGGCGACTGACGTTGCGCGAGATGGTATAGCGGGCTTGGCATTCGCTGAGCGCGCGCCCGTCGATGCGAAAGATCTGTTCGCGCACTGCACGATGGGCGGGTGAGCCGTCGAAATCACTGAGCGAGGTACCGTACCAGTCGTAGGCTTGCCGATGCTGATGCACCAACCAGAGCACCTTGCGCGGATGGCGAATAAGGTATGACGGGAATTTGGTTGCAATCACGAGGTCAACCGCTTCGCCGTTGACGTGGCTAATGTCAAGCAGCCGCCACGCCAGCGCGCTGTCGATAATCCGTTCCACTGGATGCCATTGAAAGGGCAACGCCACCACATCAACGGTGTGACCACGGCGCTGCAACTCGTCGCGCAGACTCTCGACCAGATACTCAGCGCCACCCCGCGTAAAGGGCACCTGCGTAGCACAGATCAAGATACGGCTCATGATGATGGTGAGGACTGTTGCAACTGAGCGCGCAACGCAGCCAATTCGGCGCGCAAAGCAGCATTCTCAGCGGCCAGTAGGCGAATAGCACGGGCGGCAGTGTCGTTGAAAGCGTTCTGCTGCTCAACGATCGGGTTAATGTACCAGCGCAAGTAGCGGCGCACCACCTTGTTGACAAAGGCCATCACTTGCTCAAGCGGATTACGCCCTTCAAGCGGCCAGTGCGCACTGACCACGCGAGTATATTCGAGTTCTTCCACCACCCGCTGCAACTCACGCTCGGCAGGGGTTGGCTCAGCCGCCGGCAATGCCGCTCGTTGAGCGCGCACCTCGGCTCGCAACGCCGCCAACGTCGCCGCAACATCAATCTCGCTGCTCATGACACACTCACACTTGCCCGTTTCAACAACTCGTTCAACCGCTGCCCGCGCACCTGCGCGATGTCGTCTTGATACTTCAAAATCGCGCCTAGTGTATCCTCGACTGCCTGCGGCGTCAACTCGGTTTGATCGAGCGCGACCAGCGCCGTCACCCAATCGAGCGTCTCAGCCACACCGGGCAGCTTATAGAGATCCATCCGGCGCAACTCTTGCACAACCAGCACCACTTGCCGGGCTAGCCGCTCGCTTGCGCCGGGCACGCGGGCCTTGACGATCTGTATCTCTTTATCAAGAGTCGGATAATCAACCCAGTAAAAGAGACAGCGTCGCTTAAGCGCATCATGCACTTCGCGGGTGCGGTTCGAGGTAATGATCACGGTTGGCGGCGTCTCGGCGCGGATAGTGCCGATCTCCGGGATCGAAATCTGCCAGTCCGAGAGCAGCTCAAGCAGGAAGGCTTCAAACTCCTCGTCAGCGCGGTCGAGTTCATCAATCAGCAAGATCGGCGGCCGGTCGCCACGAGCCTCGATCGCCTGTAGTAGCGGGCGCTTGATCAAAAACTCCGGGCCAAAGATGCTCTGCTGAGCGGCGGCATGCTGGGCGGTACCTTGGGCTTCGAGCAGGCGGATCTGCAACATTTGGCGGGCGTAGTTCCACTCGTAAATGGTGGTGTTCACATCAAGCCCTTCATAGCATTGCAGCCGAATCAACTCGCGGCCCTGCACGCGCGCGAGCGTCTTGGCGATTTCAGTCTTACCAACGCCGGCCTCACCCTCAAGCAACAGAGGCTTGTTGAGTTTGAGGGCCAAAAAGATAGCAGTGGTCAAGGCACGATCGGCAATGTATGCATGTTCGGCAAGGGCCGCTTGCAATTCGTCGATCGAGGCAAAAGAAGCATACGTCATAACAGCGCGCTCCGCAGGGTTAGATTTCTTTCTCAATTGTACACCGACTCGGGATACTGTGTATTTGCACAACGAGCGCAACTCTTTCGCCTCACCGATACTGGCGCGCAATCTCGTAGGGCGAAACGCCACTCAGGTATTGCAACCATAACCAAACATCGTGCAACAGTTGACGGAGAATACCGTTAGCGCGAAAGCGGCGGGCCGAGGTTACAACCTGTGCCGGCACAACATGGACGCGAGTACGAGCGCGGGCACGACGGAAGAGTTCAACGTCTTCGAAGAGCGGCCAATCAGGAAAGCCACCGAGTACACGAAAGAGATCGCGCCGCATCACCATACACTGATCGCCGTAGCTAGTGAGCAGCGAGTCGAACCACATCAAGCGGGCAGCCAACGCCAACAGCCAGTCGGGATCATCGAACGAGAGGCGAAATTTGGCGACTTGCACCTGCGGATCGGCGAACATGCCGCGCAGGAGCGGGAAGGCATTGACCGGTAAGCGCGTATCGGCGTGCAAAAAGACAAAGATGTCACCGCTGGCGATGGCCGCGCCAGCGTTGAGTTGGGGGCCGCGACCGCGCGGCGCCAGCACCAGCCGCGCACCGGCAGCACGGGCCAGTGCCGGCGTGCCATCGTGGCTACCGCCATCGGCCACAATTACCTCGATTGCGGGATCAAGTCGGCGCACAGCTTGCACGCACGCTGTGATGTGATCGGCTTCGTTGAGCGCAGGAATGATGACGCTGAAGGTTGGCATAGGGTCTTTCTCCTTGGATCGCTGTTAGCCCAATCTCAAGGGGCCTCGTCGTAATAGCTCCAAAGAAACACAAAAGGCACAAAACCATGTTGCGCCGGTTGTGTGTTGTCGTGGCTATGTTTCTCACCCCTAAAGGGTCAGCCTACTGGGATGAAGCCCGCTGCGCAGGCTGATAACCGCTCCAAGGTGCCGGGGATAATTCCCATCACCAACCCTTTGCGCACCTTTGCGTCCTCTACGCCTTTGCGTTTAGCCCCTCACCCCTTAAACCTCAAGGGGGAAGAGTGGCAAAACAACCTCTAACCTTGCCCCATTACCGCCGGCGCAACAAAAAGATATATTCGTGCTTGAAGACGTAAAAGCCGCCAGCCAAAGCCCGGTAGCGCCAAAGATCGGCGCTGCCGCGCTTACCGAGGGTGCCGGTAAAGTTTTTGACGATAATGCTCTTGAGGCTAAACCCACAGGCCCGGATCGCTTCCATCGCTTGAAAGCCGAGCGGACACCATTCACCGTGGCGGTAGGTGTCGCCAATCACCAACACCAAGTAGCGGCCCCGGTCGAGCACCGCCGCCACCCGTTCGGCAACTAGGGTAAGGCGGGTAAGAAATTCGTCAATACTCGGCGCATTTGACAGATCGCGTGGATCGTCGCTAAAGCGAATAATGTCGTGGTAAGGCGGATGGAGCAACACCAACTGCACGCTAGCTGCACCGTATCGGCCTAGCAACGCTGGAAAATCCATTAACAGACTGTCGCCCTGCTCGATAGCTGCAACCGTCGGGTGCGCCGGCGGTTCCGCAGCTAGTAGCTGTTGGACGCGCTCTACCATCGGCGCTTGCAGTTCAACACCGATTACGTGGCGACCGAGGCGGCGGGCCTCAATCAGCGTCGTACCCGAACCGGCAAATGGGTCAAGTACCCACTCGCCGGGGCGAGTATAGCGGCGGATGAACTGGCGGGGAATTTGGGGCACGAAATTGCCCCAGTAATCAGCCCGATGCACCCCCGAATTGTCGCGCCGCTCGATCAACCAGAGGCTATCGGTCAAGATGTCGTCATACTCTTTCCAGCGGTGCAGATCGATATCACTGGCTGGCGCAAACCGTTGCGCCTCGAGCGCGCGGCGCAAGCGGGCCACATAATAGCGGGCGCGTTCGAGCGTGCGGGCCGCAGCGATCTGATCGAGTTCGCTATGCAACACCGCTGGCGTGAAGCAAACCGCACACTCGCCAGCATGATGCAACGGATCACTGAGATCGGCCAAACGCCGGCGCAGTTCGGCAACTCCACCACGCAGCTCGGCAAGGGCCGGCGCTGCCAGCAGCACATCGAGCGCTACTGTCAGCAGCTCACGGTTGAGCTGCCACTGGGGCGACTCGGCATCTGGCGGCAACTGGGCCGAAGGTGAACGTCCGGTCATCGGAAGCATTCCTGCTGGAATCAGTCATTGTTATGGTTAGTGTAGCATAAGATAGAGCGAATGTCATTGCCATTGGTATGCTATAATAAAGAAGGTAAAGCTGAAACATGCAAGGATGGGCGTGTGACAGCCAGTGATATCTTGTTTACGATTGCCCAAGAGGTGCAACACTGCACTGCCTGTAACCTTCATCGCGGGCGCACCCGCGCCGTGCCCGGCGAGGGGCCGGCCAACGCGCGGGTGATGTTGATCGGCGAAGGCCCCGGTTACCACGAAGACCGGCAGGGCCGGCCCTTTGTCGGGCCGTCCGGCCAATTCTTGACTGACCTGCTCGCACTGGCCGGGTTGCGTCGCGATGAAGTCTATATCGCAAATGTCGTCAAGTGCCGGCCACCGCAAAACCGCGATCCTGAGCCGGACGAAATTGAGACTTGTACCAAACTCTTTTTGATGCGTCAGATTGCGGCCATTGATCCGGCAGTGATTGTGACGCTGGGTCGCTTTTCGATGGGCCTGTTTCTGCCCGGCGAGCGGATTTCGCGCATCCACGGCCAACCTCGTTATGTCAATGGACGATTAATTGTGCCGATGATCCATCCCGCCGCCGCTTTGCACCAGCCCCAAAACCGGCCATTGCTGGAAGAAGATTTTCGCCGCCTGCCCGTCATCTTGGCCGATGCCGAACGCCAACGGAGCGCGGCTGCCCCAGCAACGCCGCCAGCCGATGAGCCGCCCGAGCAGCTCCGTCTCTTCTGACCATTGGCCGCCCATTGCCGGTGGTGTGACCAAATCAATGTCACGATCCTATCGTCTCTCGCCGGCTGGCCGGCGCAACAATCTATTGATGATTACAGTTGCGATGCTCCTCTGGGTCTTCACCCTGTGGAGTTTTGCCAGCACGCTGCGCCTCAGCCTTCATCCGGCAGCGTTCTGGGCCGATCTGCAACGAGTGTTCGCCCAACCGCCCGCGATCGAACAAGCGGCGCCGGCGCTGTTGTTGTTGGTGCTCATTGTCGCCACACCACTGCTGATCTGGAACCTGATTGCGGAATGGGACGCTGCGTTCACGCCCGCTGACGAAGGTCTAACCTACGAAGCTATGGGTGTACGGTTGTGGTGCCCGTGGAAAGAAATGCTTGCGTTACGACCCTCACCCGCGGTTACTGATGAAGCGGTTGTCGTCTATTGTCGGTGCGATCCGGCGGAAACGATTGCTAACCCGCTCTTGCGCTGGCTCCACCGGCAGGCCCATGGCCGGCAACAGTTGGTTATCGGCCCAGATATCGAGCACCGTGACGAATTGGTCGCGCAGATCGAACAAGGAATGGCCCGCACACAAACACGGGCCAAGGTGTTAGCAGTTGACCATGCGCCGACGGCATGATACGGCGCATGTGGGTGTGGTCTGAACAGGGTTGTGCCAAACCCTGTCATTATATCGTTCGTTTGGGCGCAACCGCAGATGCGCCCTTCAGCAAACGTTGAATATAGCGTATCAGAAAGGAGCAAGGGTCGCTGGTACACCGGCCCTAAAGAAACCTATGGCCAAACAACGTCTCCGTGTGATTCCACTCGGTGGCGCCGGGGAGGTCGGCCGGAACATGTGGGTGGTTGAGTATGGCGACGATATCGTCATCCTCGACTGCGGTGTCATGTTTCCCGATGCCGATATGCTCGGCGTTGATCTCGTCTTGCCTGACATTACCTATTTGCGCGAGAAGACGAATCATATTAGAGGGATTCTTATTACCCATGGTCACGAAGACCATATCGGCGCTGTGCCACATTTGATCGCCGAACTCGATTTCCCGCCAGTGTACGGCACGAAGCTCACGCTTGGCTTGCTCAGCAACCGGCTTAAAGAGCACCGGCTGCAAGATAAGGTAACGACCGTTCAAATTACCGAGCGCGAGCCGTTTCAATTGGGCAGCTTCACGGTGGAAGCATTTCATATTGCCCACTCGATTCCTGATACCGTTGGCTTCGCGATTACGACTCCCGCCGGTCTGTTGATCTACCTGACCGACTGGAAGCTGGATCATACGCCGGTTGATGGCCGCCCGACCGATCTTGAGAAGATCGCTGAGCTAGGCAACCGCAAGCCGCTGGTGCTGGTGACCGATTGCGTGCGGGTTGAGTCAAAGGGCTATACCCCGAGCGAAGCCACAGTCGGCGAGGCGTTCGACAATATCTTTGCTACCGCTCCCGGACGGATCATCGTCGCCACGTTTGCCTCGAATATCAGTCGCGTGCAGCAGGTGATCGACTCGGCGGAAGCCTATGGGCGTAAGGTGATGCTGGCTGGACGCAGTATGGAGACCAATGCGCGGATTGCGTTCGAGCTGGGTTATTTGCGCGCCGATGAGGGCACCATCATCCGCCCGCACGAGATGTCGGCTTACCCCGATGACCAAATCGCCATCGTCTGCACCGGCAGCCAAGGCGAGCCAATGGCCGCGCTGAACCGGATGGCCAACCGCGACTATCCGCACGTCAAGATTAAACCCGGCGATACGGTTGTGTTCTCGGCTACCCCCATCCCCGGCAACGAGGTCAGCGTTAATAAGGTGATTAACAATCTGTTCAAGCTCGGGGCCGATGTGATCTACGGTCCCGAAGCCCGCGTCCATGTGTCGGGCCACGCTGCGCAAGAGGAGCTGAAGCTGGTGTTGGCCCTGCTGCGCCCCAGCTTTATTGTGCCGTTCCACGGCGACTACCGGCATCTGATGCTCTACCGCAAACTGGCGACCAATATTGGGATAGTCCCCGATGGCGAGCGGGTGCTGTTGGCCGAAGGCGGCTCGATTATGGAGTTCTCTCCCGGCTATGGCAAAATCACCGGCAAGGCGCCGGTCGGTTACATCTACGTTGATGGCACAACGGTCGGCGATGTCGGCAATGTGGTAGTGCGTGACCGCCAACTGCTGGCCAAAGACGGCATGCTGATCGTGGTGGTGAGCATTGACAGCGCCACCGGCGAATTGGTCGCCGGGCCAGATGTGGTCTCGCGCGGTTTTGTCTATATGCGCCAGAGCCAAGATTTGATCGAAGCGACGAAGGAGACGGTGCGCGCCGCGCTGGCGAACAAGAACGGTGCCGGTTCGGTTGATGCGGCGTATATCAACCGCAAGATCCGCGATGTGGTGAGCGAATTCCTCTACCGCGAGACGCGCCGGCGGCCGATGGTGTTGCCGATGGTGATGGAAGTGTAGGAGCACAGCGTAGGGGTACAGCGACGCTGTACCCCTACGCTGTGCCGCTTACGGATCGATCCGCGGCAAGACGATCCCGGTTTGGCCTTGATATTTCCCCTTTTTATCGGCATACGACACCTCGCACGGCTCGTCGCTCTCGAGAAACAAGACTTGCCCAATGCCCTCGTTGGCGTAGATGCGCGCCGGGAGCGGCGTGGTATTGCTGATTTCGATCGTCACATGCCCTTCCCACTCTGGTTCGAGCGGGGTGACGTTGATGATGATCCCGCAGCGGGCATAGGATGATTTACCGATCACGATGCAACTGACCGTGCGCGGGATGCGAAAATATTCCAACGATTGGGCTAACGCAAACGAGTTGGGTGGAATATCGACATACTCGGCGCGAATGTCAACAAACGAGCGCGGATCGAAGTTCTTTGGATCGACCAGCGCGTTGTATACGTTGGTAAAGACCTTGAAGTGGTCAGTGACCCGCATGTCGTAGCCATACGAGGTCAAGCCATACGAGATGACGCCCTGCCGCACCTGATGATCGACGAATGGCTCGATCATGCCGTGTTCGAGCGCCATGCGCCGAATCCAGCGATCGGATTTGATCGGCATGGTGGTATTCCTCCTGTGGTTGGGTAGTGCGCCGTCGAGATGGACAACCGTTTGTCGCTTCGTTATGGTTGAACGCGCAAAGAGCCAACTTTTCACGAGGGGGGGATCGCTGCGCCTTCCCCTTTCACGTTTCCAGCATCGCCTGATACACCGCAACATAGCGGCGGGCAATCGCTGCCTGCGTAAACTCGGCCAGCACGCGCGCTCGGCCGCGCCGAGCAAGTTCGGCGCGCAGTTCAGGCTGGTCGATCAAGCGGCTGAGCGCCGCGCGCAACGCAGTCACATCGCCTTCCGGGAAGACGAGACCGGCTGCGCCGATCACCTGCGGGATTTCACCGCAAGTCGAGCCGATCACCGGCACGCCACAGCTCATCGCCTCGATCAGCACCCGCCCGAACTGCTCTTTCCAGTTGGGTTGGGTACGCGACGGCAAGACCAATACATCCAGCTCGCGCATCGCTGCCGGCACGGCCGTGCTGCTCACCGCCGGTAAGACCTCGACTTGCGCGCTGAGACCCAGTTCTGCCGCCAGTTGCAACAGCCGCGGACGCTCGATCCCGTCGCCGATCAGCCGTAACCGCGCATTGGCCGGCAAGCCGGCTAACGCCGCTACCAGATCGGTCACCCCCTTTTCCGGCACCAGCCGGCCTACATAGCCGATGATAAAGGCATCGTGCTGGCGTAGCCCATCCGCTGGCGCAAAGAGATCAGGATCAACGCCAAACTGGGGAATAACACTGATCGGGCCATCATAGCCATGCCGGCGGATAATCGCCGCCGCTTCTTGATTGCCGGCAATGGCATGCGCGGCATGGCGTAGGTTGTAACGCTCGAACCAACTGAACGGCGGTGGGTAGCGACGGTCAATATTGGCCCAGTTGTAGAAACAACAGCGCGCGCCTATTGCTACCCCTTCCCGCATAGCCAGAAAGGTGGCGAGATTGAAGCTCTCTTCATCGATATGGAACACCTGTGGGCGTAAGTGCCGGATGAGCGGGCGCAGGCCGCGGTAGAAGTGAATGTGATGATGGCCATTCAAAACCATCGGGAGGGTCAAGAGCGTATACCCAGCGGTGAAGCACCGTTCAAGCGGGATCATTCCCACCCGCGGCTCGCGCCATCCCGACGGCGCGAGCACCGTCAATTCCACCCCCAACCGCGCGATCTCCTCCAGCTTGCGCTGGTAAGCACCGGCGACCACGGCCTTTGAAAGCATCACGACACGCATAGGCTAGCGGTTCTTGCCTCCATCGTCATCGAACGGATGCAGAAACCGCTGCACTTCCAGCCGGTAGCCATCCGGATCGCGGGCAAAGAAGTGGTAAATGCGGTAACGCGGATTCTCGCGCGGCGGACCGTCGGTCGCAACGCCAGCAGCGACCAGCCGCCGGTAGACCGCATCAACATCGGCGGTCACGACGGTCAAAATTAGGCGATCGTCGGCGATGGGTGGCGCGGCTTGCTGGCACAGGCCAAGGTAGCCACTGCGCGCCACCCGATAGATATGAATGCCACCTTGATCAAGCACAAGCGGCAAGCCGAGCGCCGCGCCGTAACAGGCAGCGCTGGCTTGCAAATCGGCAACCGGAAAAAACGTGATCGCGGCGGCGTAAGGTTGCTCATCCATACCGCTCGGCAAACTCCCGCATAAAGCTCGCCAACGCCGCCGCCGACTCGGGCGAGACCGCGTTATAGAGCGAAGCGCGGATACCGCCGACCGAGCGGTGCCCGGCCAAGCCGACCATCCCGGCGGCCTGCGCGTCACTCAAGAATTGCTTTTCGAGTTCGGCAGAAGGCAAGCGGAAGGTGACATTCATCAGCGAGCGCGCCTCTGGCGCCGCGTGACCAACGTAGAAGCCATTGCTAGTGTCAATCGCCTCGTAGACCATTGCTGCCTTGCGCGCGTTACGCTCGGCCATTGCTGCCAACCCACCTTGCTCCTTGATCCATTCCAGCACCAGATTAACCATATACACCGCAAATACCGGCGGCGTGTTGTAGAGCGAGTTGTTCTTGGCAAAGGTGGCGTAGCGCATAATCACCGGCAGATCCTTGCGCCCGCGCTCGATCAGGTCTTGCCGGATCACCACGACCGTGACTCCGGCAGGGCCGAGATTCTTCTGTGCGCCAGCATAGATCAGGGCAAAGCGATGAGCAGGGAAGGGGCGCGAGAGGAAGTCGCTGCTCATATCGGCGACCAGTGGCGCCGGCGCGAAATCGGGCAGTTCAGCCGGCCACTGCACACCCTGAATTGTTTCGTTGGTGGTGATATGGAGATACGCCGCTTGCGGGTCGGACGTTAATGCCTCCGGCTCGGGCAAGCGACGATAACCTTCAGCCGCCGTGCTTGCCAGCAAGCGGGTATTGCCGATCCGTTGCGCCTCTTCATAAGCCTTCTCACCCCACGAACCGGTGATGATATACTCGGCCACACTGCCGGCGGGCAAAAAGTTAAGCGGGATCAGCGCAAACTGCATTGATGCACCGCCCTGCATGAAGAGGACGCGGTAATCATCGCTTAACCCTAACAGTGCCTTGAGATTGGCCTCAGCAGCGGCGTTGATCGCCTCGTACTCTTTACTACGATGGCTCATTTCCAGAATCGACATCCCTGTGCCGTGGTAATCGGCCAATTCCGCTTGCGCGCGCGCAATCACTTCGGGCGGCAACGCCGCCGGGCCGGGATTGAAGTTGTGGATCATCGGTCGCCCCCTTTACCCTTGCGAGCAGGCTTGTCGTAAGTCATAGTATACTCGAAAACAGGGAAGGCAACGGCGCAAAGGCATGGATTGGATGTAGGCACTTGAGCGCACTGAAAACATATCTTACGTATTCTCTGCGCCTTTGCGTGAACACATCTTCATACCTTTGCCCCTCTGCACCTTCGGTTTGCAAGCATAGCGTTCGCTCTAGCCTAGAAGGATTGTTGCATGCACATACTCATTATTGGCGGCGGGGTGGCCGGTTTGGTCTGCGCCCGCACACTGCACCGCGCCGGCTATCAAGTGACGTTGATCGAAGCAAGTGATGGGCTAGGGGGAAGAGTGCGTTCGGATCGGGTTGAAGGCTTCGTGCTTGATCGCGGGTTTCAGGTACTCTTCACCGCCTACCCAGCAGCGCAGCGTCAGCTCAACCTCACTGCACTCGATCTCCGGGCTTTCGATCCCGGCGCAATTGTGGCATGGGGTGGTCGGCGCGAGGTGTTGACCGACCCGCTGCGCGACCGTGATCCGTCCGCTCTCATCGGCGCGGCGCTGGCCAGCGTCGTATCGCCCGCCGACAAGCTGCGCACGCTGCGCCTCGCAATGCGACTACGCCAACAGATGATTGACAATCTTCTTGCCGGACCCGATCAAAGCACGCTGGCTGAACTCAAGGCGCTTGGCTTCAGTGACCACATGATTGACCGCTTCTTCCGCCCCTTCTTCGGCGGCATCTTTCTCGACCGCTCGTTGCAAACGAGTGCGAAATGCTTTCGCTTCAATTTCAAGATGATGAGCGAGGGACAGACGGTTGTCCCCAATCGCGGCATGGGAGCGATTGCCGAGCAGCTTGGGGCCGAATTAGTGGCCGCCGGTAGGGTACGGCTGAATACCCGTGCGACAGCGTTAATCACGCGTGATCAGCACGTGCGCGGTGTGCAGTTAGCTGATGGCAGTGAACTGTTCGCCGATGCAGTAGTATTAGCAACGCCGGCGCCTGAGACTGCTCGGCTAAGTGGGCTGCCGGTACCGGAAGGTAGCCTCGGTTCATCGTGCGTCTGGTTGGCTACCCGCCATCCGCTCTACCGCGGTAAAAAGTTGCTACTTAATGCCAATGATGATGCTTTTGTCAATACGCTAGCCCCTATGAGCGCAGTAGCACCGGGATATGCACCTGCCGGTTGGTATCTCTATGCCGCCGCCGTGATTGGCGTCTCTGATCGTGATGAAAGTACAATCGTGGCACGGGCCATAGTTGATCTGCACCGTATCTTCGCGAACGAAGCAGTGGCGACTACAGCATTAGCGAATGCCCGTATCTTACGGGTGGATCGCATCCCCTTCGCCCAATTTCCGCAGCCGCCCGGCATCCATCCCAACCTACCCGACAACCGCACTAGCCGGCCCGGATTATATCTGGCTGGCGAATTGACCGAAGCGAGCAGCATTAATGCAGCGATGTTAAGTGGCGAACGCTGCGCCGAAGCGATTCGGGCCGATCTTCCCCGGTGACGAATCGGCCTGAACCATCTATAATGCATCTAACCGTAGATACGGTTGGCAGGGTCGCTGGGAAGGAGCAAGGGAGATGATCAACTTCGGCGGTAAGAAAAACGAGGGGGATACGAATGAGGGCATCAGTCAAGCGATGCGCTCGATGAGTGATCAGATCGGGCGACAAGCGCAAGAGATTAAGCGGCTGCAAGAGGAACTCGAGTCGGCACAACAAGATGCCGCCGCCGCCGAAAAGGCACGCAAGGCATTGGCCGCCGCCGAGGCACGCATGGCGCAGATGGAGGCTGAGCTGAAACAATTGAAGGAACAACTAGCAGCGGCCACCACTGCCGGCGCCGCAGCGGCGACAGGCGGTAAAAGCGCGGGCGCTCCAGCAGAGAGTAGCAGTGTCGCTAGTGCCATTTCCAGCGCCCTCAGTAGTGGCGGCGCGGTCAAGATTGGCCCCAGTACGCCAGCTCCTGCCGCGGCTGCACCGGCTGCTGGCGGGTTGCAGATAGGTGGCGTGGCCTACGTGCAAAAGGCCGGCGGCAAAAACCTGCGCCTGCGCAACGCTCCCGGCCTTGACTCAACTGTGCTCGACGGGTTGCCCCCCGGTACACAGTTGACGCTGCTGGCCGGCCCGCAAGAGAAAGACGGCTATCCGTGGTGGCGCATCCGCACCGCCGATGGCCGTGAAGGGTGGGTAGCCGGCACCGAATTGGTGACCACGCCGGAACATTGATCGCAATTGCAGATCGGCGCAGAGCCGCACGGGCCGGATCGGGAGCCGTGCGGCTCTACGTATGGTTACGGTTATTCGTACCGTAAAGCCTCAATCGGCGGCAACAACGCCGCCCGCCGGGCCGGGTAATATCCGAACCCAATCCCGATTGCTGACGCAAACCCTAACGCCAGTACAATCCCGATCCACGAAATGCCGGTGTTGATCCCGCTGGCAGTGCTGATCAACCACACGATACCGATCGCGCCGATCACGCCGATCAGGCTGCCGACCAGACTGAGTGCCACCGCCTCCATCACAAACTGGCCGAGCACATCGCCATCGCTAGCTCCCAGCGCCTTGCGCACGCCAATCTCGCGGGTGCGTTCAGTCACCGCCACCAGCATAATGTTCATAATCCCAATCCCACCGACAACCAAACTAATACCGGCGACCACCGCAATAAACCCGGTGATGGCGGTACTAATCCCGGCCAGTACATTCAGCGCCTGCGTCGGCGTTTGCAGGTTGAAGTCATTGATCACACCCTCCGGCACATTGCGCGCCGTGCGCAGCGTGTTCTCGATCAAGGCCACCGCCTCGGTGACTTGCTGCTCACTTTGCAAGCCGAGCAAAATACTGCTCATGCGCAGTCCCCGGCCCGGCAGATCGAGATCACCGATCAAGCGCAAGCGCATGGTGCTGACCGGGGTAAAGATGCGGCCATCGGTCGAGAAGGGGCCGCCGTTTTCGTTAATGATGCCGACAATCTCAATCGGCTGGCCATTGACCTCAATCGTTTGGCCGATCACATTGCGCAGTGCCGCTTTGTCAGCGCCAAACAGATCGCGCGCCACCAGCCAGCCTAACACACCAACCCGCGCACCTTCCGCTTCATCTTCCGGGGTGAGGAAGCGGCCATACAACATTGGTGTGCGCTGCACTTGCGGGTAATCTGCACTCGTGCCGACTAGCAGCGTCTGCAAGGCGACCGCGCCGGCACGGGCCTGCGTGCTAATCGTGATCTCCGGTGCGATAGCGCGGAACAGATCGGGCCGGTTGGCAACCATCGTTTCGAGTACGTGATAATCTTGCACCGAGAGCAAGCCGTAGCCGGGCACGTCACGCGCACCCTTTGCTCGCGGATCACCCGGCGTAACCGCAATCCGGCGGGTGCCAAGATCAACAAACTGCTCGAAGACTTGGCCTTGCAGCGCATTGCCGAGCGAGAGCACCGCGACCAGTGTGCCGGCGCCAATAATCACGCCAAGCATCGTGAGAAGTGAGCGAAATTTATTGGCGCGTAGGCTATCAAAGGCCATGGCGATCAGTTCAGTGAACATGCCTCTTCCTCTTCCCGGTTATCTACTGCTATGACGCCGACTCATCGGCTGGCCGACGCACCACCGGCACTGGCACCGGCTCAAGACCACGAGTGCGCTCGACCTCTTCCAATACTTCGACGCCGTAGTACTCGCTGAGAATGTTGTCAACCAGCCGCCCATCACGCAACCCGATCACTCGATCCATGTGGCGGCCAATTTCGGGATCGTGGGTAACGATGATGATCGTGCGCCCCTGATCGCGGTTCAGTTCGCGGAACAGGGCCAAAATCTCGGCCCCGGTGCGCGTATCGAGCGCGCCGGTCGGTTCGTCAGCCAGAATGATGGCCGGGTCATGCACCAGTGCACGGGCAATTGCTACCCGCTGCTTCTGGCCACCCGACAGCGTGTTGGGCAGGCTGTCGAGCTTATGGCCCAAGCCAACCGCTTCGAGCGCCGCGCGGGCGCGGGCGGCCCGCTCGCGGGCGCCGACCCGCCCATACACGAGCGGCAATTCGACATTCTGCTGCGCGGTGAGGCGTGGCAACAGATTAAAGTTCTGGAACACGAACCCTAACTTGCGATTACGGATGCGCGCTTGCTCGTGCCGGGTTAGGCTTGAGGCATCGATCCCGTCGAGGATGTATTGGCCAGAGGTCGGGCTGTCGAGCAACCCGATCAACGTCATCAGCGTGCTCTTGCCACTGCCCGATGGTCCCATGATGGCAACCATCTCGCCTTCGGCAATCGTCAAGCTAATGTCGTCGAGCGCGACAAATTCGCCATCACCGGTCGGGAAGGTCTTGCGAATGTTCCGTAATTCAACGATCGGGCGGCTTACATATTCAGTCGTCACAGAAGTCTCCCTTCTGGTAATGTTATGTTTACTATATGCCGGAGTTGTGACGAAGTTTGGTGCTCGCGTCACAACTCAGCCGGTTTCCTGCTAGTCAACTGCGCGGCCATGTCACTACCGCACGACGACCTGCTCGCCGTCAGTCAAACCGCTCTTGATCTCGACCACGCCATTGGCACGCAAGCCTACTAGCACCGAACGTTCCACGAGTTTGCGCTGGCCGTTCTCATCCGTCGTCACTACCTCAACTAGCGTTTTCGCGCCAACGTTACGCACCGCCGTAGCCGGGATCTGCAACACATTGCTGCGGGTAGCAGCGACAATTGCGGCGCTGATGGTCATACCGGGGCGCACCGGCTGGCCAGCGGGGTCGAAGGCAACCGTGACCCGGTAGGCGGTGACGGCGCTAGTACCGGCGGGCAGCGGTTCAATATTGACCACCTGCCCGCTAAAGGGCGGCGCATTGAGGGCCTCAACGTTTACCTCGACCGGCTGGCCAATTGCAACGCGGGCAATATCCACTTCATCAACCGTCACCTTAACGAGGTAGCGGCTCACATCAATCAACACAATCGGTGCTTGGCCGCTGACCGCTTCGCCGGGGGTAACATTGATGGCGGCAACCATGCCGGCGAATGGCGCGCGCAGGGTGGCTTCGTCGAGCCGAATGCGGGCAGCTTCGAGCTGGGCCTGCGCTTGGGCTAGCCGAGCTTCGGCACGGGCAATATCGCTGGCACGCGGATCGGCGGTGAGTTGGGCCAAGCGCGCTTGGGCCGCTTCAAACTGGGCCTGCTGGGCCGCGATAGCATTCTGGCGAGATGCGCCGGTCAGGCGAGCTAATTCGGCTTCAGCGCGGGCCAATTGGGCGCGAGCAGCGGCCACTGCATCGGCGCTTGGCCCGGCCAGCAGCGCGTCGAGATCGGCTTGCGCGCTGGCGACCCGCGCCTCGGCGGCGGCCAAGCCGCTGATCTCGTTCTGCACAGCAGTTTGGTAGGCGATCTGCGCCTGCGCCAGCGCCGCTTCAGCGTCGGATAGGGCTAGCTTCGCCCGCTCGAAGGCACGCTCGAAATCGCGCTGCTCGGTCTCGTTGAGCGAACGGCCAGTGCGCGGATCGG
The DNA here is from genome assembly GCF_938091255.1 of uncultured Chloroflexus sp. Classification (NCBI taxonomy): domain Bacteria; kingdom Bacillati; phylum Chloroflexota; class Chloroflexia; order Chloroflexales; family Chloroflexaceae; genus Chloroflexus; species uncultured Chloroflexus sp. The sequence continues at coordinate 2,588 of NZ_CALLJH010000012.1, read as the reverse complement.
TGCCGTTCGCTTTGACGTGCTCCCAATTCCAGTAGGCATCGCTATAGGCGCTCTGAGCGTTGCGCACCACATTCGCCTGCGCTTCAACCCGGGCCAGCGCATCCGACTTCGCCGCCGACAACAGCTCGCGCTGGCGATCAAGCTCGGCTTTAGCCTGCGTGAGCGCCGTCTCAGCCCGCACCCGCTGCTCGCTTGGCGGGCCTTCCAATAGCTTCTGCAACCGCGCGCGCGCCTCCTCAACCGCAGCCTGTGCCGCCGCTATATCAGCCGGGGTCACACTCGTTTGAGTCTGGGCCAACCCAGCCTGCGCCGCCGCTACCAACGCAGCGGCCTCGGCCCGCTGTTCAGGAGTAGCCCGCTCACGCAGGGCTTGCACATCAGCTTGGGCCAGCGCCACCGCCGCCTCGGCAGCCGCTACATCAGCGCGCAACTGGCGATCGTCGAGCCGGAGCAACGGATCACCGGCGGCCACCGTCTGACCAACCGTTACTAACACCTCTTGCACCCGTCCGGGCAGGGTCAAACTCAGCTCAGCTGTCTGATTCGGCTCAACTGAACCGGTTGCATTGACGGTCAAGCGCAAATCGCCGCGAGTGACGGGGACAACCGTCACTCCGGCCAGCGGATCAACGGTAGAGGTCGAAACAAAACGAATGACGACGGTTGCGATCACAGCGATCAATAAACCGGCAGCGATCAACACCGGCAACGAAAGGCGGGGAAATCCGATCCGAGGGCGTGACTGCGGTAAGGTACTCATAGATTATGACATCCCTGTTGAAGACTTGGGCGCGGCCTGCGTGCCGGCGCCGCGCAGAAACAGATCAACCAAAAGGGCCGGTGAAACGGCGCCGGTCCAACGCAGCATCGGATGGGCCGGCGTCAATTCATGAAAGGTCTCGCACAGACTGAGAAAGAGCATGGCTAACATCGCCGGGGCTATATCGGCACGCACCATCCCGGCGGCGCTGGCCTCGTGCATGACCGTTGTCAATGGTGCAAACAAGTGCTGGTAGAACGCGGCGCTGAGGCGCGTGCGAGCCGTCTCGCCGAGATGCTCCATCATCTCGTGGCGCATCGTGCGCATGTCGCCCTCGTAGCCGGTAATCAACAGCGTTGCCATTGCCTGCAACCGCTCAACGAAGGGCCGGTCAGAAGCAGCGATCTCGGCTAATGGCTGATGCATTGTTGCGAGCACTCGTAGCCCCATCTGCACAAAGAGATCTTCTTTGTCGCCGAAGTAGTAATAGAGAGTCGGTTTCGTTACGCCGGCGGCGTGAATAATGTCGTTAATCGAAACGGCCCGGTAGCCGCGCTGCATAAAGAGTTGGGCTGCCACATCAAGGATGCGCAGCGCCGTCGGACTGTCACTGATGCGCGGATCGGGCGTAAGGTTGAGTTCTGCCATTTCACAGGATCAATCTGATTAATTATTACCGACCGGTAAGTAATATAGCAGAATGCAAAGCAATTGTCAATATTTTGAACATATTTTGCCAAACAGAGGAAGAACGTTGCGCTGGAAGGCCGCTCGATTAACGCCGTCCATCCCAGATCAGACAATAGGCGGGGGAACTCTGAACCCCGCTCGTTTATACAGAGAGCGGGGTCGGTGAAGCGAACAACACGCTCGGCTGACGACCACGGCGTTAGGAAGCGTGCAACAACCAAGCTGCTGCGGTCGCCACCGCTATATGAAGCAGCAACACAAACCCCGCTCCCGGCATTGGGGAGCGGGGCAAGGGGTGAAGTGACTATCGTTTAATACATCGCGCGCGAATCGCCACGCATTCGGTTAAAGCACGAGCTGCAGTAGACCGGCTTAGTACCGCGGGGTACGAATGGAACCGTGGTCTCTTGGCCGCAACTAGCGCACGTTACCCGATAATTGACTCGCTCGCGGGCAACTGGCGCAGCATGGCTGGCCCGACCCCGTTCGGGGACCGCGCTCATCTGCGATTTGCGCGCTTTGCGACACGACGGGCAACGCACCGGCTCGTTCGTGAAGCCTTTGGCAGCGTAAAACTGCTGTTCTCCCGCTGTAAACACGAAATCCATCCCGCAATCCCGACAGGTTAGGGTCTTGTCTGCGAAGCTCATGGCTCGCTACTCCTCTAGCAGAACAACGAAGGGTTTAGGTGGCCGGTGCGTGGGCTGCGTTGCGTCCGAACTCGACCGAGGGGGAGGCTCAGCAGGGGATCGCTCGCGCGTACCAGATCCGTACCATCTTTGAATATTGATTATACCAAATTTTTACTAGTGTGCAAAACGGCGCATAGGACGAACGGCGGAAAGGCCAATGCGGTGCGGAAGGGGCGGGTTTGAAACTCGCATTAAGCACCTGCTCGACGCAGTGGAAAGGCCCTGCACTCCAGCCCGCCCCCCGTTGAAGAGAGAGGGCGTGCTCCGGTCTCACGGGTGCGTCTGTAGGACGGAATTCATTCTGTCGTTCGCAAACGGCTGGGCGCGGGAGATATCCCCCCCACCCCTTGCCCCTCCCCCACAAGGGGGGATGGTGCCCCCACCCCTTGCCCCTCCCCCACAAGGGGGGAGGGGGAGGGTGCCCCCACCCCTTGCCCCTCCCCCAC
>NZ_CALLJH010000011.1:0-9991 GCF_938091255.1 uncultured Chloroflexus sp. | reverse complement strand
GGCCCCGCCCCCACACGGGGGGAGGGGAGCATTCCCCCCTCTCCCCTTGTGGGAGAGGGGGGCAAGGGGGGTGAGGGGACCATCCCCCCGTGGGTGAGGGGGGCAAGGGGCGCATTCCCCCCTCTCCCGGCCCTGCCCCTGTTGCCCCCACCCCCGGCCCCTCCCCCACAAGGGGGTGCTCCCTCATCCCCGGCTTGCTACTCGGTATCTGTGCGTCTGTGTCTCTGAATGGGAGTGCGAGCTTGTAACCACCGCCCCTGCTACGGCTGCAACAGACTCGCCAATAACCGATTTATCCTTCGGTACGGCGACTCTGGCAATGTCTTACCGCAAGCCTGTTCGTAGAGCTGACGCAAGTGCGGCACAATCTGATCGGCTGCCGATGGATGGGCTGCATCGCCAGCAAACGCACGGGCTAGACCGGCTTTTTGTACGCCTTCGAGGCTGTGGGTCAGCTCGTTGCGCCGCTTGACGAGATTATCGAGCTTAGCAATTGAGACTAGCAGGTTATGCCGCGGGGTTATGAGCTTTTCAAGCAGCTCGCGCAACACTGACCGATCGGCATGCAAATCACGGCTCAGGTCGCGGTCGCGGGAAAGCGTGAACGACTGCCGTTGGAGCCATTCACGGGCAAGGTAGACCCCATCGTCGTCGGGTAGACCGCGCCGATTACGAAAACGAGCGCCGTGTTGGAGACACAGATACCGCAGTAGGTTTTCTTCAAAACGTACCACTTGGGTAAGAAAGTCGGCGTACAATCCAATTTCATAGCGAGCGGCGGCAGCATGCACGACCTCGGCCAAACGCATAGAACGGTCGACTTGGGTCACTTGAGCACGTAGCTCGTTGATCACGTCTTGCCATGGCCCAGCCCGCTGAACTTTTTCCAACGCGCGGCGAGCGTTGAGAAAATCGAAGTTGAAACGATGATGGGCATAGGCGAGTAGCGGGGCAAGCAACGAGGCTGCTACCGGATTAAGTCGGTCGGTGATGATAGCTTCTTGTTCGAGCAGGGTTTTGGCCGCAGCAGCGTAGGCGTAAGTGTCAGCGTTGGAACGCAGCGTAGCGCGCAACGGTGCCGCTAACAGCCGACGACCGGTATTGAGCGCGACTGGCGCTGCATGTGGTTGTGGTGGGATCGAGAGCACTTCGGTGCGGCCACCGAAAGCTTCAGTACCGGCAATGAGCAGGCCGGTCGTCATTGCCGGTGTACCACCGGTCACTTCGAGAAATGCGGTGTGTCGAGGATAGCGCTGCGCCAACGACAGCAGTTGGCGTTCGAGAAAACGCAACGTGCCGTCATAGTCTGATGGATCACTTCCCCGGCCCTGTTCGTCTTGAATGATCCACGTGATAATTTGGTCGGGTGCAAGCGGTGAGTAGGGTGTCAATCCATCGGCGAGCAGCCGGGCAATAATCGCTGCCGAATATACGGTATCGCTATCTCGAAACGTGACAGTGTCCGGCTGATCAGAAGCGATCAAGATCACTTGGGTGAGCACAACCCCTCGTTCGGCCAGATAGCTTAGTGCCTTACCAATGATTGGCAGGGTAAAGCTCGTGCGCAGTTCATCGTACTGCGCGAGCGCGGTCTGCGCCCACTGCCGTTCACGGGACGCAGTTTTGGGCAGCTCGTCACATCTGACATCACGAGTACCAACGTTACAGATCAAGAGTGCATTCATAGGCTGCGTTGCAGTTCGCTCCGTACCCGCTCGGCAATTCGGTCGAAGGGCGACTCAGTGTCAGCAATGTCGAGCTGGCGCATAATGTTGTGCAAATCGGTAATGATCTTCTCAGCATCGTCTTTGTAAATTGCCTCAATTGCCTCGCGCGATACGCCGGCAAAGCCATGAGCGATCACACTCTGGTTCCGCAGCTCAGCCAGCCTGTCAAGCCGGTCAAGCATCGCCTTAACTGCACCGAGCCGTTCCCGCTCTTTTTTCGTAGCAAATGGCGTGCCATCAGCCCGCTTACCGCCATCACGGACAAATTCGAGCATTGCTTGCATTACCGGTCGGTTGGGGCCATCACGATAGCGCAGCGGCTTGCCATCAATGGTCTTCGCTTCAAGATGGGAGCGCAGATCAGGATGAGCATCAATCTGTTCGAGATAGCGAGCCAAATTCGCCTCACGCACCTCTTTGCTGAAATCGGTCGGCAAACTGAGATAGCGCTCGACGACCAAGCGCAGCACACCTTCTTGGAAGCGAAAGATGCGGCCAAGCATATCGGCGTAACGGCCATTGCGGTAGGCAATCTCGGCATTGTAGGCAACCTCGCAGAGCAACGCTGCTGGATCACTGTACTCACTGAGCTGGCGCAGATTGTCGCGTAGTTCGGCGCAGAAAGCGCGCTGCGACCCGCTGGCGTGCCGTTCGGCCCGCTCGATGGCCTGTTGGGCGCGTTGGAAGTCGAATGCCTCACGGTAGACGGCATACTCAAGCAGTGCCACGATCCAATCAGCTACCTTAGCCCGCCGCGCACCGAGCAACGCTGCCGGGAAGTTGTACTGTTCAAGTGCAGCTATCGCGTTCATGCGCTGAAAGGATTCAAGCATCTTTTCGCCAATCCGTAGCTCGGTGACGCGACCGCCTTCAGGCGGGTAGATGAACCGGCAGCGCTCGGCATAGGCGATAATGGCTTGCAATTGCAGAGCAAAGTTACAGGCTGGAATACCGCCGGCGGTAAGAATGTAGCATACTTCAACCGTTGGATCAGCCAGACGGGCCAGCAGGTGGGTATAGGCTTCAAACACCTCATCGTAAACACTTGGATTGAGGTCTGGCCCATGCCTACTTTCAATCCGCTCGGTATGCACCTCGGTTATCCAGTCAGCGTACTGCGTTTGCACCCACCGTGCAGCGATCCGAGCGAACCAGATCGTATCTTTGTCACGCAAGCTAACACCGAAGCGATCAGGTCGGGTGGTTATCTGATTTTCCGGCTGGTCGGTGTAAAAGCAGATCAGACGCGCCGATGCGTGCGGATGCTGTTGGCGAATGTAATTCAAGCACGGCGCGATGATCGGCAGGTCGAACTGATGATCGGCAAATGTGCGCCAGAGCGCTTCTCCGTCAGGTCGTGGACGCTGCGGACGCTGACCGTCGGCGATGAGATCGCTGTTGCCAACATTGCACATGATGAGGATGGTCATACTCAGTTGCCTCCTTACAGCGAAACGGCTCATGGGTGCGCACGGATCGTGACGGATTAGCCCGGCTTGGTTCACCCACCCGACCCTATGCCCATCCGTGGTCTGTTGCCCACCTTCTTTTGTCGCATAGGCCACGGATGGATATGGATCGTCGTGAACCGTTTCTCAACCGTTCCGTTCCTCAATCGTCACGCACACCCAACCCAACGGCAGCCACGGTTGGCCATTACGCATAATGACTTTGCGCGTCGCCGGAAAGGCATCGCCGGGTTGAAACCGTTCTGAGCGCTGACGGTTGAGTTTCATGTTGTATTGTTTGACCGCCTGTACAAACGCTTCCTCGCGCTGCTCACCGCGTAAGCGATTATCGAGCGTCTTCGAGCGCCAACCGGCACCCCAGCCGAGCGGAACGAGAAAGGCTGTTGTGCCTTCGAGTTGCCGCAAGCGATCAGCGATGCGGTCGTAAAAGCGAACAAGTTCGGCAGCAGCGGTATGTCGCTTGAAGAATGCCAGTTCGCTTTCGATCAACCCTTGTGCTCGTTGTCGTCCGCTTGCCGCTAACGCCGCCGGTTGTAACCGTTGCGCCCAATCGCCAAAGTCAATAATTGCACGTGCATCACGGTTGGTAAACGGATATTGCTCAATCTGCAAAACGGCAGTGAAAGTAACTCCAGCAGGAATAGCTTCGACAGCAATCGGTGAGCCGCGCGGAAAGACGCGCACTTGCAAGAGCAGCGGACTCTGGGCGATCGGTTGGCTGTCGCTCACATGAACAGTACGCAGCACATCACGCAACATGTCGTGGCTCACTCGCTGGTCATTACGCACCTTGCGCCCGTAAAAGATGGCCTGTTCAATCTGCCTAGCTACGCGACGGTTGTCACGCTCATCGGTGTACGTTTGCAACTGTCTCGTCGCCCGCTCGGACGCCAGCGCCCACGCCAGTACGCTGCGCAATGCCCCCTTGAGCGATGAACCGGGCAGGTAGAGGCGGTCAGCAGGGTTTTTCACGCAGGCGAGAATTGCGCTGTATTCAGATTTCACTTCAGGCTGACCAGCGTAAGCGTAGCGCACAATTGGCGAACCAACAGTCAGATCGTCAGGCGTCAGCAATTTGCTCTCGAGCAGATCGCTAAAGCCACTGTTACGCAGCAGCTCAGGTGGCACGACCGGCCCTACACCGCCAGTCGCAGCGAGTTCCTCACGTTCCTTGCGTAGGCGGGCAAAGGCTTCTTTGATCTTCTCGGCTTCAGTCGCCAGCCGCTGCTCTTCTTTTGCGGCCTTGCGCGGATCGCGCGGCGGCGACTGCTCAAAGCGGGCAATCTCAGCGATGTTGCGTTGCTTCCGCTGTTGTAGCTTCTCTTCGCGCGCGGACAGCTCGGCTTGGCGCTGTTCGGGACTGGGTTGGCGCTCAAGCCAGCGCTGCAACGCCACCTCAAGCGCAGCGTCACTATCAATGACGTAGGTCATTTTGTTGATGACGGTGAAATCAATCTCTTTGAGCAGTGTCTTCCCGCTGAGCACGCACAGCGGGCTAATCGTTTCGATGCGCAGCCGATAGACGTGATTGATGGGCATAACACTCCTTTCGCGACGTGAACGTCACACGACCAGATGGGGTATCAACCGCCAGACGCTGCCGCAGTCTGCTCATCAGGCACCCCCACGGCCAGCGCCAACCCGCTGCGGTAGATCGGGTGCAACACTGTATCATCGGGCCGCACATCGATCACTCGCCCGCTTGGCAGCCGATCAACCATTGCCAACACCGCACCTTCGGCGATCATCATCACCGGTTTGCGCCGCGCAGTGACGCCACCGGCTGCCAGCAGCCACCCACCCACATCCACGAATTGGTACGTCGATCGTTCATCACGCACCAGCGCCAATTCTTCCCTCGTCGGGATGTAGCGCGAAAGCAGCACGGCGCGCCGGTGCGGGCCGGGTAGTGCTAAGGTCAATTCGCTGCGTCGCCACGCAAACGCGCCGTAGCCGTTGGTACGTTTGCCGCCGAGGCCACTCTCGCCCAACAATGTCAGTAAGCGCTCGAAACGGGTCTGCGCCGTAGGGTCGGTAAACGCAACCAGTATGCTCAATCCCGCCCCCGGCGCAAAGAGTACCCGCCCCACTTCATAGTAGGCAGAAGCGGCGCTGCGCCGGTCAAGCGTGACGCGGGGGATCGCATCGACCTGCCAGAGCGGCGTAGTGCGCAACCGTGCCCGCCACGCAGCGTCTGGCTCGCCATTCGCCGGTTTCCATGGCGGTGGCAACTGCCGCGCTTCCGCTTCACTGATCCAGACTTTGCCTTGCTGGAGAGCAATAATCTGCAGTGGCAACGAGCTTCCTTGGCATACTGCCGTGAAGAGCTGTGGCGAGAGGTAGCGCAGCTTTTTCAGTTGCTTCGCTACTACCTCAGCGTCGGTCGCGGGGCGTAACGGCAACAGTGGTCGCGGCAAGAGCGGGAGGCCGCCAATGGTCGGTAGCAACGAACTATGGCGCAGCGGCGGATTCCCCTCTACAAACGGCGCTGCCCATGCCGGCCCACCGTCGGCAGCAGTCTCTCTTTCGCTCACGGCTGCCTGTACCACGAGCGCAGCAAAGAGTGAATCAGAAGCGAGTGTCTCACTCGTCTCTTCTAACCCAATCCCTTGCCGACCAAAATGAAACACAAGCGAAGCCGCAGGCGCGTGCGGCACGAGCTGGTAAACGGTAAATGTAGGCATATCAAGCTCCGCTAGGTCTCCCCGCAATCTCAGCGTCCCGCTCGGCGATGACTCCCGATGAGAAGGGATGGTACAGGTCATAACCCTCCTTCTTCACACCGCTAGCCTGCTGTGCCGAGCGACGTTCGTAAGGGATGAGGAACTCTCAGCTTACGCACCACGCCTCGATATGAGCGCATGCAGACGCGGTCAGGCAGCAAAGAGCCGTTGCAATTCAGCTATCACCCGTGTACGATCTAGCTCGCGCAACGTCGGCGCTGCTACTACTTGCTGTACCTCATTCGAGACGCCGGGACTAAGCCGGCGCGCCGCAATCTGCACCTGTTGCAACTGCACTTGCCCGTTGCCGCGTGACCCCATCCCACCGAGATAGTCATCTTCAAGGTAGGCAAAAGCTTCCAGCAATGCACCAAACAGCTCGACCACCTCGTTCACTTGTTCGCCATTGCCAACGTACACACTGTAGACGGCCTCAGCCGGGCCGAAGACCGCTCCCGCCGGCACTCGCTCAATCTGACGCGGTGCAGCCGCTGAGGTCACCCGGTCAATTGCTGCTTCCCACTTCACCTCGGTATAGGGCAGATCGGTGCGCAACTGGCGCAGCTCCTGCTCGGACTCTTTGGTCAACGGCACGTCACGGATCGCGAGGCGGGTCGGGACACTAACGGTACACTCTTTGTGGCTCGGCAAGGTGCCGAACACGCCGGCAATCGGGCGAAAGCGCCGATACTCGTCTTGCGTTGTTGGCACATGCACGTACACACCATCATTCACGCGGAAGGTTTGCGGTGCGCCGTAGACCTTCTCCATCAACGAGCGCAGCTTACCCTTCAACGACGAACCGGGAATGTAGGGCTGATTCGTGCGTGGATTGCGAATGACCGGCTTATCAAGACCACCAATCTCAAGCCCGCCGGCAGCACCACCAATATGCAGACCGGTTAGCAGCTTAATCTCGGCGCGCAGAAAGATACGACCATGCAGAGTCACGGCGTGGGTTGTCATCGCTGAAAAACCTCCCCTGCTCAATTCGTCTTGCCACCGTAGTAGCGATGGTAGGCCAAGATTGCCTCAAACAGATCGACGAAGGTATGAAAACGACGTGCATCGTCACCAACCAGATCAATCGCCTTCGAGATCGTGTCGGCAAAAGCGCGGAGCGCCTTATTGTTGCTGAACCGTCCCACCTGATACGCCAACTTCGGCTTAAGCATCAGCAGTCGGCGTTGCACGGTTATCGGCAGCTTTTCGGCGCCAACCGGCACCTCTTGCTCGATAGAGCGCACCTCGCCAAAGATGTTGCGAATCTGCGAGGTGGTGAGACTGCTGCTCAACTCTCTGCCAAACCGATTGGCTTCCGCCACTAATGCTTGCATGGCCTCAGGCGTAGTGTTGCCGATGATCGCCCGCAAACGCTCTTCAGCAATCGCTTGGATCGAATCTTTACCCGGTTGACCGCCCATCTGGGTTCGCACCATAGCCATAGCTCCTTTCTTCACGATCCATGCCTTCTATCGACCGCCACGCAACACCAACTGCGCCCAGCGTGCCGCCAGCCCTGCTGGGAAGATCGCCCGCTGCGCCACCGCCTCAGCGCTGAGCAAACGCTCGCGCAGCGCCTCAATCTGCGATTTTACACTCCCCGACCGCTCGGCAAGGCGAGTCAGGTGATACGCACCTTGCCACATCCACGGCCCCACAATCACCTGCTCGGTGCCGGTGCGGGTGAAGCTGCGTCGTGCCCGTACTGCCATCGTTTGGATCGCCATCAACACACTACGCGGCACACCACGGTTGATCAGATCGAGCAATTCGTCCTTGAGCTGCACCGCTTGCCGAAACTCACTCCAGCTTAGGGTCTGACCGAGAAACGTTATTGCGTCTTTCCGCCGACCATCGGCATGCTCATACGCCTTTGCCGCATCGAGCGCATTGCCAGCATCTTCTGCCGCCTGATACAGTGGATAACCAGCGTGGTGCAGGGTAATTCCCGCCGAGAGCGTCACCGCATTGCTCGTGTAGCGCGCAAAATCGTCATAGATCGTCAGCGCCAATTCAGGAATGAGTGACCACGACCCGACCAAAAAGAGATCGTCGCCGCCACTGTAGACCGCATAGATACCACCATTGCCACGCTGATTAAACCGGCGACACAGTTCGCCGACCCAACCCTCGAAGAAGCGACTGAGCGCACTGCTCAGGGCCGCAGTGACGGCAAGACCGGCAATACCGGCAGGCCGGTGCAAACCACGCCCAAACAGATCACCGAGGTTATCAACATCCATGCGCAACACTGCAATCCGAGGTACTCCGGTGCTCAGGGCAGCAAGCAGGTTAAACGGCGCCACATCACCAACACGCACCTCATCCGCTTGCACCGGATCGAGTTGACGGTAACGCGACATATCGTGCTCGCGCAAACGGTACGCCTCGGTAACAAGATACCGCTGACCAAGCAGCCACGCCCGCGATGTATCGGCTGCCGCTGCCTCATCATCGAGCGCCAATGCTCGGCGGCGCTGCACCGGCAACCGCACCTGCCCAACCAACTCGTAATTAATCCCCAACTCGCTCACCACACTCCGCCACGTCGCCCCACCTGTCGGCGACGCAGTAGTATCGACTAGCAGCACCGCTGCACGGGTCAACTGACGCCCCAACTCGGCCAACGACTCGCCCAAAGGATCGGGCGCGTCATTGCTATCGTTCCGTGGCGGACGGAGGGGACGTGGCGCGAAGAGACGGGCAAAGTCATCCTCATTCAACGCTGCAAACCGCCGCCGTTTATCACTGTCAATCGCCGCTGATAACGCCGGCCACGTCTGATCACTGTACTGATCGGGGGCAAACGGGGTCGTTGCCCCTAACGCGATATACAGCGCGCCGCGATGGTAGCGCAGCAAGGTTTGAGCAAGCTGCTGTCGCCAAGTCACTATCTGCTCGGCGGCTTTGCCGGGCAACAGAGTATAAAAGCGGCCACCGCCAGCATAAAGCAGATTGCACAGCGGCATCTGACTCTCACGTAGCACCCACTGCGCACAAGCATCGGTCAGCAACTGCAAATAGAACGAACGTCCACGCAACTGGCGCGCGGCACCTTCGGCAGGAATGCTGTAGAGAAAATCCTGCAATCCAGACACATCGCCGCCAAGAAGACAGATCTGACCGTGCGGATCAGCGACGTGCGCCGCCTGTACCGCTGCGTGCAAGCGGGCAAGGTCGTAGAGCGACACGGCTGCCAACGGCGATGGCCATGCCCATGCGTAGCGCTGCAACGCATTAAGCAGCCATTCAAGCCGCGTAGCCAGATCAGGCGCTTGGATCGCCTGCTGGAAAGCAGTGCGCAACGCTTGGCGCAGACGATCATCCGGCGGTTGCGGCGTAGGTTGAGGAAAGAGCACTGCATCGTGACAGTGCAACGGCGCCGGCGTTTGCCACGCTGCCGGTTGCTGGCCCTGCTCAAGCCGGGTAAAGATGGTAGCGATTCGGTCAGGTATTGCCGGCCAACCCGCCTGCGGCGATTGACCAACGACCTGCCACGCCGTTGCGGCAAATGCCAGCGGTGGCGCCTCATGAAGAGCAGCCTGTATCCATGCCCGCAACACATTCACTGCAACGGTTGTTGGATCAGAAACAGTCATACGTCCTGCTCCGTGGCAACTGAGTGAAACTGACAAAGAAACTGATGATGCGTACAATGAACATACTGCGTACTCGCTTAAACCAAGTTAGGCGTCTCGCTTGCTTTTCAGGCAAGAAAATTCTATTAGAATAATATCACTTTAACAACGAAGAAATTTCATCCCTGTTACCCACTCAACTCGAATCGAGACTCCGCCAACGCCCTCGGCACCGATCACAAGTACTATAATAGCAAAAAGGGCGTTCACAAATGTGGATCAGGAGTCGGTTTTTGATGACAATTTACGCAGGTCACCGAACGAGCCTGTGAACAGTGGTAGGGCAGGCTTCGAACCCGCTTCTTTCCCCCATTTGGAGGCGACGCCAGCGGTGGGGAACACCACCTTATCCACACCACCCGCCCTCCCCGTAGGGCGGCACTTATTCCGCCCCTCCCCGCCACCCGCGTGGGGGAGGGCCGGGGGTGGGG